>DASUDU010000171.1:0-2558 GCA_036275435.1 Usitatibacteraceae bacterium
TGCGTCGCGTGTTCGACAACCTGAAGGCGGTGTGCGAGGCGGCCGGCGGCAGCTTGAATGACCTGGTGAAGGTCAACGTTTACCTGACCGACCTGTCCCACTTCGCCAAGGTCAACGAGATCATGGCCGGCTACATCGGTGCGCCCTACCCGGCGCGCGCCGCGGTGGGGGTCGCCGCGCTGCCGCGCGGCGCGGAGATCGAAATCGAAGGCGTCATGGTGCTGCGCGAAGACCTGGCTGGCGGTGGCGCGTAACCCGGCGTCGCGCGGAGCGGCCAAGGCCGGGAAAAAAGCCCTGACCACGGGCGAGAAATTCGCCCGCCTCAACCTCGTCTCCGACTGGGACTTCGTCCTGCACCTGCCGATCCGCTACGAGGACGAGACGCGCATCACGCTGTTGCGCGACGCGCGTACCGGCGTCGAGTGCCAGGTCGAGATCGAGGTCACGCACTGCGAGATCGCCTACCGACCGCGCCGCCAGCTGGTGGTGCAGGCCAAGGATGCCAGCGGCGCGGTGCACCTTCGCTTCCTCAATTTCTACGGCAGCCAGGTCAAGCAGTTCGCCGAGGGCCAGCGCCTGCGCGCCTTCGGCGAGGTGCGCCCCGGGTTTTTCGGTGCGGAGATGGTGCACCCACGCTACCGCCTGGTGCGTGAGGACGAGCCGCTGCCCGAATCGCTCACCCCGGTGTACGGCACCACCGCGGGCCTGGCGCAAGCGGCGATCCGCCGCGCCATCGACGCCGCGATCGCGCGCCTGGGCGACGCGCTGGGCGAGGACACCTTGCCCAATGCGGCGCGCGAACGCGCCCGGCTGATGCCGCTTGCCGCGGCGATCCTGCAACTGCACCGGCCGGCGCCGGACGCGCAACTGCAAACGCTGGCCGAACGCACCCACCCGGCGTGGCAGCGCATCAAGTTCGACGAGCTGCTCGCGCAGCAACTGGCGATGCGCCGCGCCCGCGCCGAGCGCGATGCCAAGCGCGCGCCGCCGTTTGCCGTGCGCGACGATGCCGCGTCGCTGGTGGCGCGCCTCATCGCCGCGCTGCCGTTCCAATTGACCGTCGCGCAGCGGCGCGCGCACGGCGAAATCTCCACGGATCTTGCGCGCAGCCAGCCGATGCAGCGCCTGCTGCAGGGTGACGTGGGCAGCGGCAAGACCATCGTTTCGGCCCTGGCCGCGCTGCAGGCCGTCGATGCCGGGTTCCAGGCGGCGATCATGGCACCGACCGAGATCCTCGCCGAGCAACACTACCGCAAGCTGGCTGCGTTGCTCGAGCCGCTGGGCGTGGCCATCGCCTGGCTGTCTGGCAGCCAGAAGGCCGGCGAGCGGCGAGCGGCGCTCGAGGACATCGCCGCCGGCCGCACCGCGCTGGCGGTGGGCACGCACGCGCTGTTCCAGGAGGGCGTGCAGTTTGCCCGCCTCGGGCTGGTGGTGATCGACGAGCAGCATCGCTTCGGCGTCGCGCAACGCCTGGCCTTGCGCGCCAAGGGCGCCATCGCAGGCGCGCACGGCGAATTCGAGCCGCACCAACTGATGATGAGCGCCACGCCGATCCCGCGCACGCTGTCGATGAGCTACCTGGCGGACCTCGACGTGTCGGTGATCGACGAACTGCCGCCCGGTCGCACGCCGATCGCCACGCGGCTCATCGCCGATTCGCGCCGCGACGAGGTCATCGCGCGCATCCGCGCGGCCTGCGCCGAGGGCGCCCAGGCCTACTGGGTCTGCCCGCTGATCGAGGAGTCGGAGACCCTGCAACTGCAAACCGCCGAAGCCACTTTCGCAGCCTTGCAGGGCGCGCTGCCGGAGTTGCAGGTCGGGCTGGTGCACGGGCGGCTGAAGACGGCGGAGAAGAACGCCGTGATGGCCGCGTTCGTCGCCGGCACGGTGCAGCTCCTCGTCGCCACGACCGTGATCGAGGTCGGCGTCGACGTGCCCAATGCCTCGCTGATGGTAATCGAGAACGCCGAACGCCACGGCCTGGCGCAACTGCACCAGTTGCGTGGACGCGTCGGCCGCGGCGCGCGCGAAAGCACCTGCATCCTCATCTACCAGCACCCGTTGTCAGAGACGGCGCGCGCGCGGCTCAAGGTGATCTACGAATCGACCGACGGTTTCGCCATCGCCCGCGAGGACTTGCGGCTGCGCGGCCCCGGCGAGTACCTCGGCGCGCGCCAGTCGGGTGCGCCGCTGCTGCGCTTTGCCGACATCGAGCGCGACATCGATTTGCTCGAAGCGGCGCGCGACACGGCACAATCGATGCTGGCGAACCAGCCGGCCCTGGCCGAGCGTCACCTGCAACGCTGGCTCGGCTCGCGCGCCCATTACCTGAAAGCATGAGAACCCTCAAGCTCACCCGCATCGACGCCTGGCGTACGAAGCCGCCTTCGCCCCCGCATGCGCTGCAGCGCTGGCTTACCGCGCGGGGCTCGCTGTCGGCACGGCTGGCCGCGGCGTTTCCCGGCTTTGCCGTGCAGCGCCTGCGACAGGAGCTGGCCGCGCCCTTTCCCGACGAACGCCGCCATCTGGGCGCGCGGCGCGGCGAGCGTTGCGTGGTT
>DASUDU010000172.1:0-7296 GCA_036275435.1 Usitatibacteraceae bacterium
AGCGGATGCGCGAGGTACCGGTGCAGCCAGATCGCCTGCATACCCGGGTAGCAGGTCAGTACCTCCCAGGCGTTGCGGGCGGCCGGGTCGCGGCTGTAGATGCTCTGGATATCTTCGCGCAGGCGGCTGAACATGGTCGAATCGGCGGTTGCGGGCCCGAAAGCCTAGCCCGGAACGGGCGTTTCCGCAATCCTTCAGCGCCGCCGCTTGTCGAGCGCGCCCAGCAGGCCGCGCAGGATCGCCACTTCCTCGCGTTCGAGCCGCGCACGCGTAAACAGGCGGCGCATGCGCGTCATGAAGCGCTTGGGGCTGGCCGGATCGAGAAACCCGGATTCGACCGCACTGGCCTGCAAATGCGCGAAGAATCCCTCGACGTCGCCGATCGTCGCGGCATCGCGCAATGCACTGCTTTCGGGCTCGCTATCGTCAAGCGCCAGCCGCATCTCGTACGCGGCCAATTGCACAGCGTGCGACAGGTTCAGCGACGCGTAGTCCGGACTGGTCGGAATCGTGGCGATCGCCTGGCACAGGTCGATCTGGTCATTGGACAAGCCATAGGTTTCCGAACCGAACACGAGCGCAATGCGGCGCGAACGGTCCGCGGCCAGCTCTTGCGCGGCCATCTGCACCGCAGCGCGCAGCGCGTGCATGCCATGCGAAAGTTCCCGCCGTCGCGAAGTCAGGGCAATTGCATGGTGGCAATCGGCGATGGCCTGGGCAAGCGTGCCGGCCACTCGCGCGTCCTGCAGCAGGTCCGCGGCTCCGGAGGCCAGCGCGACGGCCTCGGCATTCCGGCACACGGCAGCATCGCGGGGCTGTACCAGCACCAGGTCCTGCAGTCCCATGGTTTTCATCGCCCGGGCAACCGAACCGACGTTTCCCGGGTGCGAGGTTTCGACCAGCACGACGCGCACGCGCTGCAAGGTTGCAGCCAGTTCCGCGGGGCGCGCCGGGACGTTCGCATCGGCCATAGTAAAATCGATCCTTCCGCTCTTTTTCAGAAAACGATTCCATGCATCCGATGCTCAACACGGCCGTCAAGGCGGCGCGGCGCGCCGGCTCGATCATCAACCGCGCGTCCAACGACCTGAACAAGCTGACCGTCGAGCGCAAGGCGAAAAACGACTTTGTCTCCGAGGTCGACCGCGCCGCCGAGCACGCGATCATCGAGGTGCTCAAGGATGCCTATCCGCAGCATAGCATTCTGGCCGAGGAATCCGGACTGTCCGAAACCGGTTCGGACTACCAGTGGATCATCGATCCGCTCGACGGCACGACGAACTTCCTACATGGTTTTCCGCAGTATTGCGTGTCGGTCGCGCTGTCGGTCAAGGGCACTGTCAGCCACGGCGTCATCTACGACCCGGTGCGCAACGACCTGTTCACTGCATCGCGCGGCGGCGGGGCATTCCACAACGAGCGGCGCATTCGCGTGTCGAAGGCGCTGCAACTCAAGGAATGCCTGATCGGCACCGGATTCCCGTTCAAGGAAACCCGGAACATCGACCGCTACCTGGCCATGCTGCGCGCGGTGAGCCTCGAGGTGGCCGGCGTGCGCCGGCCCGGCGCCGCCGCGCTCGACCTGGCTTACGTCGCCTGCGGCTGGACCGACGGCTTCTGGGAAATGGCGCTCTCGCCGTGGGACATGGCCGCGGGCACGCTGCTCATCACGGAGGCCGGCGGCTTGGTTGCCGACTTCGACGGCAACGACCAATTCCTCGCCAGCGGCAACGTCGTCGCCGCGACGCCGAAGATTTTTCCGGCATTGCTCAAGATCGTTCGAACGCACCACCAGCGCAAGTAATGGCCGATCTGTCGCAGCACACGCCGATGATGCAGCAGTACCTGCGCATCAAGGCCGACCACCCGGACACCCTCGTGCTTTACCGCATGGGAGATTTCTACGAACTGTTCTTCGACGACGCGGTGAAGGCCGCGCGGCTGCTCGACATCACGCTCACCACGCGCGGGCAATCGGCCGGCCTGCCGATCCGCATGGCCGGCGTGCCCTACCATGCGCTTGAGCAGTACCTGGCGCGGCTGGTGAAACTCGGCGAGTCGGCGGTGATTTGCGAGCAGGTGGGTGAGGTCACGCACAAGGGCCCGGTCGAGCGCGCCGTCACCAGGGTGGTGACGCCCGGAACGCTCACCGACAGCGCGCTGCTGCCGGCGGCGCGCGACCTGCCGATCGCCGCCGTGTTCGAGCGCGACCAGGAAGTCGGCATCGCCACGCTCGCGCTGGCCAGCGGCGCGTTCACGCTGCTGCAAACTGCCCGCTCGCGCCTCGTCGCCGAGCTCGAACGCATTCAGCCGGCGGAGCTGGTGGTGGCCGAAAACGCCGCGCCCCTTGCCGGAAGCGTCCCGCAGCGGGCGCTGGCGGAATGGCACTTCGATCTGGCCACAGCGACGCGGGAGTTGTCCCGCCAGTTCGGTACCCGGGACCTTTCCGGATTTGCCGCCGACGACGTGCCGCTCGCGGTCATCGCCGCTGGAGCCCTGCTGCATTTCACGCGCGAGACGCAGCGCGGCGCGCTGCCGCACATCAGCGGCATGGTGGTGCAGCGCGAATCCGATTGGGTACGCATGGACGCGGCGACGCGGCGCAACCTCGAGATCACCGAAACGTTGCGCGGCGATCCCTCGCCGACACTGTTCTCCCTGCTCAACTGCGCAGCCACGGCGATGGGGGCGCGCGCGCTGCGCCGCGCGCTGCACCAGCCGCTGCGCGCGCGCGCGCGGCTGTGCGCGCAGCACGATGCGATCGACGAATTGGCTGCGGCACACGCGCGCGTCCACGGCCTGCTGGGCGGCTGGGCGGATCTCGAGCGCATCGTCACGCGCATTGCGCTGCGCAGCGCGCGCCCGCGCGACCTGACCGCGTTGCGCGATGCGTTGGGCGCTGCGCCGGAGGTCGCCGGAGTGCTTGCTGAGTGCAAAACCCCAATGCTGGCGCGGCTTTCCGGGCATTTTCGGCCGGAAAACCCCGCCCATCAAGGACTTTGCCGCATGCTTCTGGACGAACCGGCGGCCAGCGTGCGTGATGGCGGCGTGATCCGCGACGGCTGCGATGCCGAACTCGACGAACTGCGCGCCATCCAGAAGGACGGCGGCGCCTTCCTCATTGCGCTCGAGCAACGCGAGCGCGAGCGCACCGGCATCGCCAACCTGCGGGTCGAGTTCAATCGCGTGCACGGCTACCACATCGAGGTCACCGCCGGACAGCTCGACAAGGTTCCCGCGGACTACCGGCGCCGCCAGACGATGAAGAACGCCGAGCGCTTCATCACCCCGGAACTGAAAGCGTTTGAGGACAAGGCGCTGTCTGCCGGCGAGCGCGCCCTGGCGCGCGAGAAGGCCTTGTATGAGCAGTTGCTCGACGAGCTGGCGCCGCTTGTCCCCGGCCTGCAGGCGTTTGCCGGCGCCGTGGCCGAGCTGGACCTGCTGGCCACACACGCGGCAAACCGCAGCCGCCTGAAACTCGTGCGCCCGGTGTTTGTCGATGAGGACCGCATCGACATCACCGGTGGCCGTCACTTGGTGGTCGAAAGCCAGGTCGATCCGTTCATCGCCAACGACTGCCTGCTCGAGCGTTCGCGACAGGTGCTGCTCATCACCGGCCCCAACATGGGCGGCAAGTCGACTTACATGCGCCAGGTTGCGCAGATCGTCCTTCTGGCGCACAGCGGGTCGTTCGTCCCTGCTGCGAGCGCCACGCTCGGGCCGGTCGACCAGATCATGACGCGCATCGGCGCATCCGACGACCTTGCCGGCGGCCGCTCGACATTCATGGTGGAAATGACCGAGGCCGCAGCGATCCTCAATGGCGCCTCGCATCGAAGTCTTGTCCTGATCGATGAAATCGGGCGCGGCACTTCCACTTATGACGGGCTCGCGCTGGCCTACGCGATTGCGCGCCACCTGGCCGAGACGACGCGCGCCTATACCCTGTTTGCGACCCATTACCTGGAGCTGACGCGGCTCAACGCCGAACTGCCCAACATTGCCAATGTCCACCTCGATGCCGTGGAAATGCGCGACAAGATCGTCTTCCTGCATAGGCTCGAGAACGGCCCGGCCGACAAGAGCTACGGCCTGCAGGTTGCCCAGCTGGCCGGCGTGCCGCGTTCTGTCGTGCGCACGGCCAAGCGACACCTGGAGGCCTTGCTGGCCGACGCCGGGGAGGCGCGGCCGCAGGGCGACCTGTTCGCCGCACCACCGCGGGCGCCGCTTCCGGTGCCGCACAAGTTGCTCGATGCGCTCGATGACCTGAGGCCGGACGAGCTGTCGCCGCGCGAAGCGCTGGAAAAACTCTATGCCCTGAAACAACTGCGTGAGAAAGAACCGACATGAACCGTCTGCTCGGCGCCCTGCTGGTCTTGTTCGCCGTTTCCGGATGCGCGCTGCCCAAGCAAGGCGCGTTCAGTTTTGCGGTGATCGGCGACCTGCAGTACACCGCCGAGGAAGAGGCGCTGTTCCCGGCGCTGATCGACGCGATGAACCGGGAGTCGCTGGCCTTCGTCGTGCACGTGGGCGATTTCAAGCCCGGAAGCCGGTCCGTTTGCTCCGACGAGTTGTTCCGCCGGCGCCATGCGGAATTCAATCGCTCGCACCATCCGCTTGTCTATACGCCGGGCGACAATGAGTGGGTCGACTGCCGCAGGTCAACCAACGGATCGATGGATCCGCAGGAGCGGCTCGACAAGCTGCGCGAGATCTTCTTCGCCGACGAGCATTCGTTGGGGATGCGGACGATGCCGGTCGAGCGTCCGGCAACGCGCTATCGCGAAAACGCGCTGTGGACGGCCGGCAACGTGGTGTTCGCAACCGTGAACATCCAGGGGTCGAACGACAACCTGGGCTTCGATGCGGCAAACGACCGCGAGCATGCGCAGCGCACGGCGCAAAACATCGCCTGGATGCAGCGCGCGGCGCAGCGCGCCGCGCAACCGGGAATGCGGGCGCTGGTCTTGTTCCAGCAGGCCAATCCCGGGTTCGAGGTGGACCCGGACTCACCGCGCACCGACGGCTATGGCGAATACCTTGCCGCGTTCGAAGCCACGGCGCAGGCGCTGGGCAAGCCGGTGCTGTTCGTGCATGGCGACTCGCACACCTATCGCGTCGAGCCGTACCGCGGGCCGGCTTCCGGAAAGCAACTACCGATGGTCACGCGGCTCGAATCGGTCGGCACGCCGCATGTGGATTGGGTCCGCGTGGATGTCGATCCCGACAATGATGCGGCGCCCTTTGTGATCCGCCGTGGTGGCTTCGTTGCCCCGGCCAAGGCGCATTGACCGGCACCCCGAACGACGCCGCGGCAGTCAGTGGCCGTGAATCTGCCGCACCACGCCCAGCACGCGCGCAACGTGCTCGCGCGGGTTGAGGTCGCGCAGGATGTGACGGACGGTCCCCTTCTTGTCGATCACGTAGGTCATGCGATGGACGCACGGCCGCGTTTCGCCGTTGCCATTGATCGGCACCTCGCCCATGACGTCGTATTTCTTCATGACCTCGCAGTCGGCATCGGACAGCAACTGCAGCGAGATACCGTGCTTGTCGCGAAACTCCTCATGCACCAGGCAGTCGTCGCGGGAGACTCCGAACACGACGGTGTCGCATTCGGCAAAGTCGTCTTCGTGGTCGGAAAAGGCGATCGCCTCGATCGTGCAGCCCGGCGTGCCGTCGCGCGGATAGAAATACAGGACGACGTTCTTCTTGCCGCGAAAGCTGGAAAGCTGGATCATTTCCATGCTCGCGTCAGGAAGTTCAAACGTCGGCGCCTTCGATCCCACCTGCAGCATCGTCATCACGCTCCGGGTTCACGCTCCAAGTTGCGGAATGCCATGTTCGAGCCGATTCTAAACCATAAAGCTTTGACGCTTGCAAGCGCCTGGGCGTGCATGCGCCGCTCGCAGTTTTCTCGTCGCGCGCTTCGGTGTTCCGAAGGACCCGCATGAGCCGGTCTGTTCATTCGCCGCTGCCATTGCTCGGGGGACTGAGCGCGCGCGAATTCATGGCACGCCACTGGCAAAAGCGCCCCTTGTTGGTGCGCAACGCGATCGCCGGCTTCAGCGATCCGCTGTCGCGCGAGGCCATCCTCGGACTGGCGCAACACGACGACGTCGAATCCCGGTTGGTTCGCGGCGGCGGAAGCGCGTGGACGCTCGCGCACGGACCGTTCGCGCCCCGCGACTTCGCCCGCCGCGGCGGCGTGCCCTGGACGGTCCTGGTTCAGGACGTGCAGCACCATTCTGCACAAGCACACCGGCTGCTCGATCGCTTCGCCTTCATTCCGCATGTGCGCGTTGATGATCTCATGGTCAGTTTCGCGGTCGACGGCGGCGGCGTCGGGCCGCACGTCGACTCCTACGATGTGTTCCTCCTGCAGGGCGCCGGGCGGCGCCGCTGGCAAATTTCGTTTCAGGACGACCTGACGCTCCTTGAAGGGCAGCCCCTGAAAATACTGCGGAATTTTCAGGCGCAGGCCGAATATGTCCTGGAGCCGGGCGACATGCTTTACCTGCCGCCGAATGTGGCGCACCACGGGGTTGCGATTGGCGATTGCCTCACCTGGTCAATCGGCTTTCGCGCCCCGACCTACCAGGAACTGGCAGTCGCCTACCTGGACCAGTGCCGGGATGAACTGGACCTTGAAGGGCAGTATGCCGACTCCCGCTTGAAGCCAACGCTGCATCCGGGCGCAATCGGCAGCGACATGCACCGTGACCTTCAAGGTGCGTTGCTGCCCCTGGCGGCACGACTGCGCCAGCCCCGGCGTATCGAGTCCTTCCTCGGTTCGTTCCTGACCGAGCCAAAGTCTCACGTGTTCTTCGATCCGCCGCAGCGGCAGCTGGGCCGCGCGGAATTCTCTCGGCGCGTCGCGGCCAACGGCATCGCCTTGTCGTTGAAGTCGCGACTGGCCTACCTGGGATCACGGTTTTTCCTCAACGGCCGCGAACTCGCAGTCGATCGCGCGGACAGACCGCTTCACCGGCTTTTGGCAGACGCGCGCGGCATCGGAGGCCTGGAAGCCGCATCGGCATCGCCGCGGGCCCTTGCGCGATGGCACGAGGCTTATTTGGGTGGAGAATTGCTGGTGCCGAAACGAGCAGCCCGCAACGCTGATCCTTGAACGAAGGAGCCCTGATGGACACCCTGCCTGCAACCGGCCCCGAACCCGTGCGACGCGTGATCGAGGGCACGCGGGATGCGGATCCCGCAATCGAATCCGTGCTCGCCGCGGCAAAGGTCGAGGTCGCAATCTTCGACATGTCGCCCACGCACCTGGCCGCACGTGGT
>DASUDU010000173.1:0-3846 GCA_036275435.1 Usitatibacteraceae bacterium
CAAGGGCTTCCCGCAGCCGACCGGACAGTTCGAGACCATCGAAGCCGACACCCTGGTGCTGGCTCTGGGCCAGGACGTCGACCTGTCGCTGCTCGACAAGGTCGAGGGTCTGAGCTTCGAAAACGGCGTGGTCAAGGTCGACCGCAACATGATGACCGGCTACCCAGGCATATTCGCCGGTGGCGACATGGTGCCCTCGGAGCGCACCGTGACTGTCGCGGTCGGCCACGGCAAGAAAGCCGCGCGCAACATCGACGCGTGGCTGCGCGGCACTCGCTACGAGGCGCCTCCCAAGCACGACATCGCTTCGGCCGACCGCCTCAATGCGTGGTACTACGCCGACGCGCCGAAGACCGTGCAGCCGATGCTCGACGGCGTGCGCCGCCAATCGAGCTTCGCCGAGGTCCAGGGCGGGCTTGACGAGACCAACGCGCTGTTCGAGGCGCGCCGCTGCCTGTCCTGCGGCAATTGCTTTGAATGCGACAACTGCTACGGCGTGTGCCCCGACAACGCCGTGATCAAACTCGGGCCAGGCAAGCGCTTCGAGTTCAACTACGACTATTGCAAGGGCTGCGGCATCTGTGCCGCCGAATGCCCGTGCGGCGCCATCGACATGGTGCCGGAGATGATCTGATCGGCAAGCGCTGACATTGCGCGGGCAGCGACCCGTTGCCCGCGTCACTCACCAGGAGACGCACATGACCAATCTTTCCTCGCCGCCCGCTGCCGCGCTGATGCCGCGCGGCATGGCCTTGCTGCACGACCCGCTGTTCAACAAGGGAACCGCCTTCACCGAGGCCGAGCGCGAAGCGCTGGGCCTGCGCGGCCTGCTGCCGCCGCACGTACACACCCAGGACGAACAGGCCACGCGGGTAATGAACCACCTGCGGACCATCGTTGATCCGCTGCAAAAGTACATCTCGCTCAACGCGTTGCACGACCGCAACGAGGCGCTGTTCTTCCGCGTCCTGTGCGAACACATCGATGAATTGCAGCCGTTCGTCTATACACCCACCGTCGGCCTGGCCTGCCAGAAGTTCGGCCATGTGTTCCAGCGCCCACGCGGCATGTTCATCGGCACCAACGACCGCGGCCGCATCGCGCAGGTGCTGCGCAACTGGCCGCTGCCGGCGGGGATCATTGTCGTCACCGACGGCGAACGCATCCTCGGCTTGGGCGACCTCGGCGCCAACGGCATGGGCATTCCGGTCGGAAAACTGTCGCTGTACACCGCCTGTGCCGGGATCGACCCGAAACTCTGCCTGCCGGTGACGCTCGACATGGGCACCAACAATGAAACCCTGCTCGCCGACCCGTTCTACGTCGGCCAGCGCCAGCACCGCATCAGCGGCAAGGCCTACGATGACCTGATCGAGGAATTCATTGACGCCGCGCGCGCGGTGTTCCCCGGCGTGGTGATCCAGTTCGAGGACTTCGCCAACCACAACGCCTTCCGCCTGCTCAACAAATACCGCGACCGGATTTGCACGTTCAACGACGACATCCAAGGCACCGCCGCGGTGGCGCTGGCCGGGTTGTTCTCGGCGCTGCGCATCACCGGCGGCAAGCTGTCGGACCAGCGCATCCTGTTCCTCGGCGCCGGCGAGGCCGCCACCGGCATTGCCGACCTGTCGGTAGCGGCGATGATGGCCGAGGGCACGTCTGAAGAGGCCGCGCGCGGCCGCTGCTGGCTGGTCGACTCCAAGGGCCTAGTGGTGATGAGCCGCAGCGATCTTGCGGAGCACAAGTTGCCCTACGCGCATGAGCATGCTCCTGTCGCCGATTTCCTTTCCGCCATCCGGTCGATCCAGCCGACGGCGATCATCGGCGTGGCAGCCGTCGGCGGGACGTTTACGCCCGAGGTGCTGGCGGAAATGGCGCGCCTCAACGAGCGGCCGGTCATTTTCGCGCTCTCCAACCCGACCTCGAAATCGGAATGCAGCGCCGAGCAGGCCTACGCAGGCACGCAGGGCCGCGCGCTGTTTGCCTGCGGCAGCCCGTTCGACCCGGTGACGTTCAATGGCATTACCTATGTGCCACGCCAGGGGAACAACTCGTACATCTTCCCCGGTGTCGGACTCGGCGCGATCGTCAGCAAGACGCGACGCATCACCGAGGCGATGTTCCTCGATGCCGCGCGCACGCTGGCCTCGATGGTCAGCGCCGAGGACCTCGCGCAAGGCAGCCTCTACCCGGCGCTGCCGCGCATCCGCGACGTCTCGGCGCATATCGCCGCGGCGGTCTGCGAACGCGCTTACGCAACCGGCCTGGCGGGCAAGGCGCGCCCGGCCGACGTGCTGGCCGACGTGTGCGCACACATGTACGATCCGACCTACCCGCATTACGCATGAAATCGCGGTAATCCTGAACTTTTGTCAAGCCGGAACGGCGCGTTGACAAGACGCGCATACTGATCGAAGCCCTTCCGGCACCGCGCAATGCGGTACCGGAAAGGATATCTCTTTCGATCCCCAGCCGACAGCGAGGTCCCCATGAGTGCAAATTCCCCGGTTGCTATTCCATTCCTCACCGATCCCGAGCGGCGCCGGCACTTGCGGCACTGGATGGTCCTTTGCGCCATTGGCGGCGTCGGTATCGGGCGCCGCGCCGATGCGCTGTCGCTGGGCGATCTTTCGCAGCAGGATGCCGCGCAGGGCCTGCGCGGCGCGCTGGAAAAGGGTGCGGAAGTCGCGGTGCAGTTGCTGGGCCGCGAGGACGGTTTCTGGGGCAACGACAAGGTGCGCATTCCCCTGCCCGAGTGGCTGGTCAAGGCCGAGAAGGTCATCAAGCTGATCGGACGTTCGCAGGATATCGACGCACTCAAGGTCGGCGTCAACCGCGCCGCCGAACAGGCGGTGCCGCAGGCGAAGAAACTGCTGGTTGATGCCGTGAAGGCGATGAATGTCCAGGACGCCAAGGCGATCCTCACCGGCGGCGACGACAGCGTGACGGCGTTCTTCAGGGACAAGACCCGCGCACCCTTGACCGAGCGCTTCCTGCCGGTGGTCAGCGCGGTGACCGGGAAGATCGGCCTTGCGCAACAGTACAACAGCCTCGCCGCCCAAGTTCAGAAGTCTGGCCTGGTCAAGCTGTCGGCCGACCAGGCCAACGTCGAGCGTCACGTCACGACCAAGGCGCTGGACGGCTTGTACTGGATGATAGGCGAGGAGGAGCGCAAGCTGCGGCAGAATCCGGCCGGGGCCGCCAGCGCGATAGTCCGCAAGGTTTTCGGCAGTTTGCGCTGAGCTGTCCGAAAAAAAACAAACCCGGCCGCCCAGACGGCCGCGTGATCGAACCTGCCGATCAACGCGCTATTTTTTTTCGGCGATGGTGTACACGCCATTGCCGGCAAACTTGATGTCGGCATCGAGGAAGTAGGCCTGCACCGGCGCGCCGAGCAGCTTCACAGTATCGTAGGCCTCGCCCGAACGCGCGCCGGTGCCGCAGATGAACACCACCGGCTTGTCGGCGGGCAGCGTGGCCATGCGCTTTTCCAGTTCGTTGATCGGGATGTTGACCGCGCCGCGGATCGTGCCGTTGTTGAATTCCTTGGCATCGCGCACGTCGACCAGCATCAGCGCCGCCGGGTTGTCCTTCCAGACCTGCTCAAAGGACGCGACCGTCACCGAGCCTTTCTCCCTGCCCGGGACCAGGGCGGCGGCCTTGGCCGGTGTGCCGGCGGGCGCCACACCACCGGTTGCGCGTGCCGCGGGGGCGCCGAACTGCTTTTCCCACTCCGGGTAACCCGGCGGATAGGTCAGCACATTGGTGTAGCCGAGCTTGCGCGCCTTTTCGGCGACCTTGTCGGAGAGCACGCACTCGAAGCCGCCGCAGTAGAAGATCAGC
>DASUDU010000174.1:0-4021 GCA_036275435.1 Usitatibacteraceae bacterium
AGGTCCTGCACCACCACCGTCGACTTGCGGCTTTCGAACGAAACATAGGCCAGGCGGGTGCCGTCCGGCGACCACTTGGGCGAGCGGATCGGCTCGAGCGACGAGAGCACCGTCTGCGGGTTGAAGCCGTCGGCATCCGCAACTTGCAGGTCGAAGCGCGGGCCGCGCTTGAGCACGTAGGCGATGCGCGTCGAGAACACGCCGCGCTCGCCGAGCAGCTTTTCGTAGATTTCGTCGGCGATCTTGTGCGCCGTGGCGCGCAACTGCGAGGCCGCGACGACGTAACTCGTGCCGGCCAGCTGCGTCTGCTTGGCCACGTCGAACAGGCGGAAGCGCACGTCGTAACGGCCATCGGCGCCGGCCGTGATGCTGCCGATCACCAGCGCCTCGGCGCCGCGGCTCGACCAGTCGAGGAAGTTCACCTGCGATGGCTCGGTGGGCAGCACGCTCACCGCGGACGTATTGACGATGCGAAACAGCCCCGTGCGCGCAAGATTGCCGGAAATCACCGGCGTCACGTTTTGCGGCGCGCTGTCCTCGGCCGCGAACGGCAGCACCGCCACCGGAACCTGCCGCCCGGCGCTGGTGGTGACATCGATGATCAGTTGCGCGCCCGCGGGCCCGCACAGCGCGAGGCCGAATGCGAGCGCTGCCCGCCAGATCCAGGAAAGTTGTTGCCGCAGGCTGCAGGTCATGGGTTCAGCGCTCATGTTCGATATTAAGGATCAGTTCACGCCGACCGCCAAAAAGTTCCGCATTCTGCGGCAACGGCCAGTTCTGGATGCCGTTGACCGCCCGCTGCACGGCCTCGTCGTAGGTGCGATTGCCCGAGGGCTTGACCACCTGCGCGTCGAACACCGCGCCGTTGACCAGCAACCGCAGCCGCACCTGCACCACCGGCTTGCCCGAGACGGTATCGGGAATATTGGCCCGGCCGGTGATCAATGCGCGGATGCGCGATGCGTAGTCCTGCAGCGCGGCGTTGCGCGCGGTTGCCGCGGCCTCCTCGCGCGCGGCCTGCTCGGCACGGGCACGGTCCTCGGCAGCCTTTGCCGCCTTTTTCGCCGCTTCCTCGTCCTTGCGCTTCTTCTCCAGTTCGGCCTGCTTCTTCTTTTCGGCCTTCTCCCGCGCCTCGCGCTCCTTTTCCTCTTTTTCCTTGCGCGCCTTCAGGGCGATGTCCTCCTGCGTGGCCACCGGCGCCGACTTCGTCACCGTGAGCCGCTCATCGGGCTCGGTCTTGACCACCGGTTCCGGCGGCGGCGGGGGTTCGGGCACTGCCAGCGGCGGCAGTTGATCCCACAATTCGGCGACCACCTGCGGCGGATGCTTGACCTGCCAAGACACGCCGAACACGATCAGCGTGAAGAAGCCCGCGTGCACCAGCATCGCGAGGATCGCCGCCGGCAACCGCCCGGGTTCCGGCCGCATCTGGCCGAGGCCGCCCAATCGCAGGGTCGCCGCCATCAGCGTTCCGGCTGCGCGAGCAGGCCGACGCGGCGGATCTTGCCGCGCTGCAGGACATCGAGGACCTTCAGCACGTCGTCATACTTGAGGTTCTTGTCGGCCGAGATCACCACCGCCTGGTCCGGGCGCGCCGCCTGGATCGAGCGCACCGCGGCAAGCAGGGTCTCGCGCGTCACCGGCTGTTCCATTGCGCCCTTCTGGCGGTCGACCAGCAGGATGCCGCCGTCGCGTTTGAGCCGTACCTCCAGCGGCGCCACCGCCGGGTTGAGCGCCTGGCCGACGCTGGGCAGGTCGATCTGCCCGGGCTGGATCAGCGGCGCAGCCACCATGAAAATGATCAGCAGCACCAGCATCACGTCGATGTACGGCACGACGTTGATATCGGACATGGCGCGGCGGCGGCGTCTCATTTTCGTTGGGCGTTGGGCGTAGAGCGTTGGGCGTTAAGCGTTGAGCGTCTTGGGCAATTGCGGAATTTCACTTACACGTAAAAGTCAAGGACTGGCGCGGTGCTTGGGGCACTTTCGCCCTGAAAGCCGCGCCAGTACTGGAGTTTCTCCTTGTTCCGAAATGGCACGCCGCTCCCGCCAAACGACCAACGCTCAACACTGAACCTCAACTCGTCGCCTGCCGTTGCAGGATGTTGGAAAACTCTTCCATGAAGCTCTCGTAGCGGTTGGCCAACCGGTCGATCGCCGCGGTATAGCGGTTGTAGGCGATCACCGCGGGGATTGCAGCAAACAGGCCGATGGCTGTTGCCACCAGCGCCTCGGCGATGCCCGGCGCCACCTGCGCCAGCGTCGCCTGCGCGACGTTGGACAGGCCGCGGAAGGCGTGCATGATCCCCCAGACCGTGCCCAGCAGGCCGATGTACGGGCTCACCGAGCCGACCGTGGCCAGGAACGACAGGTGGGACTCGAGGTAATCAAGCTCGCGCTGGAAGGCCGCTTTCATGGCGCGGCGGGTGCCGTCCATCAGCACGCCGATGTCGTTGCCGGCGCGGCTTTTCAGCTTGAGGTACTCCTTGAAGCCGGCCTCGAAGATCTTTTCCATGCCGGCCGGGTCGTATTGGCCCGCGCTGGCGCGCTGGTACAGCCCGACCAGATCGGTCCCCGACCAGAACTCACGCTCGAATTCGTCGGCCTGGCGCCGCGCGCTGCGCACGGTGAACATCTTGACGAAGATGTACCACCACGACATCAGCGACGCGAGCACGAGAACCCCCAGCACGATCTTCACCACCAGCGAGGCATTGAGGATCAGCGTGAGGATTTCGGTGTCGCCGGAAAGGTTCAGCAAGTGGCCTCCATCTTTCGTTTCAGTTCGGCCGGAAGCTCGACCGGCTTGAAGGCATCGACCGAGACCGAAGCAACCCCGACGCGCGCCCGCGCCAGGATTTCGTCGGCGCGGCGCACTTCCTGGACGAAGCCGATGCGCACGCGCCCCAGGTGCTCGATGCCCACGGTGATGTTCAACGCGTCGTCGAGCCGGGCGGGTTTGAGGAATTCCAGGTGCAGTTCGTTGACGATGAACACCAGCTGGTGGCGGCGCGCCAGATCGGAATTGCTGTAGCCCAGGTGCCGCAGCCATTCGGTGCGCGCCCGCTCGAGGTACTTGACATACTGCGCATGGTAAACCACGCCGCCGGCATCGGTGTCCTCGTAGTAGACACGCAGCGGGTAGTCGAAGGTGAACAGCGGCGACTGTTCGGCATGCTTGAGCGACAGTCGCGCCATCAGAACAGTTCCGGCGCGGTCGCTTCGCGCGGCGCGCTGATGCCGAAGTGCTGGTAGGCCAGCAGCGTGGCCATGCGTCCGCGCGGCGTGCGTTGCAGGTAACCCTGCTGGATCAGGTACGGCTCGAGGACATCCTCGATGGTGTCGCGCTCCTCGCCAAGTGCGGCGGCGAGGTTGTCGACGCCGACCGGGCCGCCGGAAAATTTCTCGATGATCGACAGCAGCATCTTGCGGTCCATCAGGTCGAGGCCGATGGTGTCGACGTCGAGCATTTTCAGCGCCGCGTCGGCGGTCGCCTGGTCGACGCTGCCGTCGCCCTTGACCTCGGCAAAATCGCGCACCCGCCGCAGCAGCCGGTTGGCGATGCGCGGCGTGCCGCGCGAGCGCCGGGCGATTTCACCGGCGCCGCCGGGCTGGATACCGACCTTGAGCAACTGCGCCGAGCGGCCGACGATGGTTGTCAACTCCTCGGGGGAATAGAACTCGAGGCGGGCGACGATGCCGAAGCGGTCGCGCAACGGGTTGGTGAGCATGCCGGCGCGGGTGGTCGCGCCGACCAGCGTGAACGGCGGCAGGTCGAGCTTGACCGAGCGCGCCGCCGGCCCTTCCCCGATCATGATGTCGATCTGGTAGTCCTCCAGCGCCGGGTAGAGGATTTCCTCGACCACCGGGTTCAAGCGATGGATTTCATCGATGAACAGGACATCATGCGGCTCGAGGTTGGTCAGCATCGCCGCCAGATCACCCTGGCGCTCCAGCACCGGGCCGGAGGTCTGCTTCAGGTTCACGCCCATCTCGCGGGCGATGATGTGCGCCAGCGT
>DASUDU010000175.1:0-2684 GCA_036275435.1 Usitatibacteraceae bacterium
TGTCATCGAGCCGAACCAGCAGGTCGCCGCGGCGCACGGCGTCGCCGTTTTCGCGCAGCACCTGCACCACGACCGAGGAGATTTCGGCGCGCAGGTCGGCGCGCCGCTCCGGCTGGATCGAGCCGGTGATTGCCGGACCGCTGGCGAGCGTGTTGTTCTTCACCACATGCAGGTCCTCGGCGGACAGTTGCAGGGCCGCTGGGGCAGCGTTCTTCTCGTCGACCTTGGCCGGGCCCTTTCCACAGGCGGCCAGGGCAAACAGGGCAATGAACGCAAAGGCAATTCTTGGGGACATGATGCGGGTTCTCGAAAGGGGAATACGGTCAATTGTTGGTCGGTTGCCCCGCTCCGGGCGACCTGGAATCCGGATCCGGGAATCGGTCTTGCCGGGAAGCGACCGGCAACTGGCGGATGGTCGGCATCGTACCGGCGACCGGCTTGTGGCGGTGTGTCAGCCTGTAGCCGGAGCCCTTACAGGCGCCGCCTCCCGCCGCCGGCCCATGCCTGGGTGCCGCGGATCTCAGGGGTTCATACCGCTATTTTCCGCCGCTCGCACGGGAATAACCAGCCGGATGGGACAAAATGCCCGAATCGGGGGATGGAATGCGTGGGGGATTCGCCGCCTGCAAGGTTGCGGGTTGGCCGGTGCGCTTCGCGAAAGAGGGTTGCAGGCCTCGAACGGGTGTTTCGCGTCGAATGAACGTGCCAGGGCCGGCGTGCGGGACTTCGCGGGGTGCCGCGCCGGGGGCTGCGCCCCTCAGTCGAGTCCGCGGAGTTCGACGTGCACCAGGGAAATCGCGGTGCCCTCGCCGGAAGGCTCGATGGTAACCACGCGGTGATCGCCCCTCGAGCCGGCCTTGTAGACGATCCGGCCGCGTCGCACGTCGATGTCGTCGCACGACAGTTCCCCGGCCTTCCTGGCGCGTTGCCGCTCCTTGGCAACCTGCGGGAGTCGGCAGTCGATCAGCTTGCCGAACCGCCCCAGTTCACGTTGGTAAAACTCGGCGACCCGTTGCGGCGCATCCTCGGATCTGAGGCTGGACCCGACGACTTTGAGTCGGTAGGCGCCGAACGAAAACTCGACCTGGGCACCGTCCTGTTCCGAACCCTTGCGCGCCTGTTGCACCGCGCCCGGATAGACCGCCAGGCCCGTTTGCTCCGGTCGTGCCTCGTTCTCGATGCGAATCCCGGCCGAAAACGACCCGGCGCCCGCATGGAGGCTGAGCGTTGCTGCACCGGCCAGGAATGCAGCGGCGATGCGACGATGGATGTGCAGTCGGCTCATGAGGCACCTCGGGATATGACAGGGTCTCGCCAATCGCGGCGTGTCGATATCGGCAATCTGGCGCGCAGGTGCAAGGGAATCGACCGCAAGGCGACGGATTGCGGAATTCGCGGGATCAGCCGCAAGTGCACGCTTCGATCCCGGCGTACCATCAGTCCCAGCCCATTCCCGGTCCGCGAACGATGAAAACCCCCAGCGCATTCCTGATCCTGCCGTTTCTGATGCTGGCCGGCGCCGCATGCGCCGCCGATCCCGGGCCGGCGTTGGAGGCTCATGCGGCAACGCAAGCCTACATGGATCGGCTTTCCGGCGCCGCGCGTGCCAGTTCGGACGCCTACTTCGAAGGCAAGACCTGGCTCCTGTTGTGGAATGCCCTCTATGGCCTTGCGGTGGCCTGGCTGCTGCTGGCCAGCGGCACGTCGGCAAAGATTCGCGACGCGATCGAGCGGCGCCTGGCACGCGCCAACCTGCGGGTCTTTGCCTTTGCCCTCGTTTACTTCCTGTTGGTCGCGCTGCTCAGCCTGCCGCTGACCGTGTACGCCGAGTATTTGCGCGAACACCAGTACGGATTGTCAAACATGACCTTCGCGGCCTGGCTCGGCCAGTTCTGCATCGCACTGCTGGTCGACATGGCGCTGTCCGCCGTCGCCATCACCGGCTTTTACGCCTTTCTGCGCCGCACGCCGCGCACCTGGTGGGCGTGGGGAACGCTGGCCGGGGGAGGATTCATTGTCCTGATGATCATGATCTCGCCGGTGTTCATCGCGCCGCTGTTCAATACCTACCAGCCGTTGCCGCACGGACCGTTGCGCGACGACATCCTGGCCATGGCGCGCGCCAACGGCATCCCCGCCGAAAACGTCTACTGGTTCGACGCCTCGAAGCAATCGAAGCGCATCAGCGCCAATGTCAGCGGGCTGTTTGGCACCACGCGCATTGCCCTCAACGACAATTTGCTCAACCGCACCTCGCCGGCCGAAATCCGCGCGGTGATGGCGCACGAAATGGGGCACTACGTGCTCAACCATGGTGTCAAGCACAGTGTCGCGTTCACGCTGCTGCTGCTGGGCGGATTGCTGTTCATCCGTGCCGGCTGGGCCTTTGCCAGCGCGCGCTGGGGCACGCGGTTCGGCGTTCGCGGCATCGACGATGTCGCCGGACTGCCCCTCGTCGGCGCGCTGTTTTCAGTCTGGCTGCTGATCATCACACCGGTGTTCAACACGGTGATTCGCAGCGCCGAGACCGAGGCAGACCTGTTCGGGCTGAATGCCGCGCGCGAGCCGGACGGCTTCGCCGAAGCGATTTTCAAGTTGGCCGAATATCGCAAGCTGCAACCGGGTGCGCTCGAGGAAGTACTGTTTTTCGACCATCCAAGCGGCTACAACCGCATTTTTGCGGC
>DASUDU010000176.1:0-5045 GCA_036275435.1 Usitatibacteraceae bacterium
TGCTGATGGAAAAGGAATCGCTGGCGAAGAAATAGCGGCAGGGGCCGAACGCGCGCCTGACCTTGCCCGGCGGCCGCGCCGCGGTCCAATTGATTTGAACAAAACCAGGAGCGGCCGAAATTGCGCCCCAGCCTTGAATCCGGGGCAGGCCCGTGTGACAAAGCAGATTTCAGAACTTGTAATAGGTTTTGTTCAGGTACGCCACAATGGCCGCCTCGTCCTCCGGGAACAGGCTCAGGTTCAGTTCCGAGTTGCAGCGCGCGACCTGTGCGGTCAACTTGGCCAGCGTGGAGACCTTGCGATCGGCACGCGTGTAGATGCCGGTTCCGTCGCCGCCGGCTTTTTTCGCGTGGCAGTCCTCGCACCTTGTGTCCTTCACGAACTTGCGGCCGGACTCGATTTCCGCCGGGTTGGCCCAGGCCGGCAAGCTCGCAGCGAGCGATGTCATGGCGCCTAGGCAGGCAAGGGAGGCAAGGACCGGGACGGCGCGCGAAGTCTTGACCATGGCCCAGTATAGAACGATGAGCTGCGAGGCGACGGACGCTTTTGCGGCAGTGCGCAAATCTTGGTAGAATTAGCGTTTTCGCGCCGCGTGTTCCCGGTGCGAAGCGCAGCGGAATGCAGTGTCCCGCCGCAATTCCCCGATAGCTCAGTCGGTAGAGCGACGGACTGTTAATCCGCAGGTCCCTGGTTCGAGCCCAGGTCGGGGAGCCAAAAACACCACGACGGCCCAGTCTTCCGACTGGGCCGTTTTCATTTGAGTCGCGCGCATCAGCCGGTCGGGAACGCCGCCGCCCCGGCCACCGCCAGGGCGGTCATGTTGACGATGCGGCGCACCGTCGCCGACGGCGTGAGGATGTGTGCCGAGGCCGCGGCGCCCAGCAGGATCGGTCCGACCGTCACGCCGTGGCCTGCGGTGGTCTTGAGCACGTTGAACAGGATGTTCGCCGCGTCGAGGTTTGGGCAGATCAGCAGGTTCGCCGCGCCGTGCAGGGTGGAGTCGGCCAGCGCGGCGCTGCGGATCGCCTCCGAGAGCGCCGCGTCGCCCTGCATCTCGCCGTCGCATTCGACATCCGGCGCGAGATTTGCGAACAGCTCGCGCGCCCGGCGCATTTTGCGCGCCGACGGCCGGTCCGAGGTGCCGAAATTGGAGTGGGACAGGAAGGCGACCCGCGGCGGAATGCCGAAGCGGCCCACTTCCGCCGCCGCCATGGCGGCGATGCCCGCCAGCTGCTCGGCCGTCGGGTCCTCGTTGACATAAGTGTCGGCAATGAACAGCGCGTGCTTTTCCAGCATGACGGCGTTCATCGCCGCGTGGGTGGCCGAGCCCGCGCGCAGGCCGATGACGTCCTGCACATGCCGCAGGTGCACGTCGAATTGGCCGACCATGCCGCACAGCATCGCGTCGGCGTCGCCCAGGCGCACCATCAGCGCGGCGATCGTGGTGTTGGAGCGGCGCACCGCCGCCTTGGCCGCTTCCTGCGCCACGCCGCGCCGCCCCATCAGCTTGTGATACAGCTCCCAATACTGGCGAAAACGCGGATCGTCCTCGGGGTTGACGCAGTCGACCTCGCGCCCGAGCTGGATGCGCAGTCCCGCCTTGGCCAGGCGCGCGGCCATCACCGCCGGCCGGCCGATGAGGATCGGGCGGGCAAGCCCCTCGTCGACCGCAACCTGCGCCGCGCGCAGCACGCGCTCGTCCTCGCCTTCGGCATACGCCACGCGCTTGGCGTTCGGCGCGACCGCCTTGGCCGCCTGGAAGACCGGACGCATGACCATGCCGGTCTGGTAGATGAAACGCGAAAGCTGCTGGCGGTAGGCTTCCATATCCGCGATCGGCCGCGCTGCGACGCCGGAATCAGCTGCCGCTTGCGCCACGGCCGGTGCGATGCGCAGGATCAGCCGCGAATCGAAGGGCGTCGGAATCAGGTACTCGGGGCCGAACACCAGCTCCTTGCCGGCGTAGGCGCTGGCCACTTCCTCGCTGATGTCGGCCTTGGCCAGTTCGGCGATCTGGCGCACGCAAGCCAGCTTCATTTTCTCGGTGATCTTGGTCGCGCCGCAGTCGAGCGCGCCGCGGAAAATGTACGGGAAGCACAGCACGTTGTTCACCTGGTTCGGGTAGTCCGATCGGCCGGTGGCGATGATGCAGTCGGGCCGCGCGGCGCGCGCCAGTTCCGGGCGGATCTCCGGCTCCGGGTTGGCCAGTGCCAGGATGATCGGCTGGCGCGCCATGCTCTTGACCATGTCCGGCGTGAGCACGCCGGCGGTCGAGCAACCGAGGAACACGTCGGCGTCCCGCACGATGTCGGCCAAGGTTCGCGCATCGGTCGATTGCGCGAAGCGCGCCTTCGATTCATCAAACCCGCCTGGGCGGCCCTGGTAGATCACGCCCTTGGAGTCGCAGGCAAACACGTTTTCACGCCGCACGCCCAGTCCGACCATCACGTCCAGGCACGCCAGCGCCGCGGCTCCGGCGCCGGAAACGGCGATCTTCACGTCCTCGATGCGCTTGTTCACCAGTTCCAGCCCGTTGAGCAGCGCCGCCGAGGAGATGATCGCCGTGCCGTGCTGGTCGTCGTGAAAGACCGGGATGTTCATGCGCTCGCGCAGCTTGGCCTCGATGTAGAAGCATTCCGGGGCCTTGATGTCCTCGAGGTTGACGCCGCCCAGCGTTGGTTCCATCGCCGCGACAATGTCGACCAGCCTGTCCGGGTTGCGCTCGTCGAGTTCGATGTCGAACACGTCGATGCCGGCGAACATCTTGAACAGGCAGGCCTTGCCCTCCATCACCGGCTTGCCTGCCAGCGGGCCGATGTTGCCCAAGCCCAGCACCGCGGTGCCGTTGGTGATCACGCCGACCAAGTTGCTGCGCGAGGTGTATTCGGCGGCGAGCGACGGATCGGCCTGGATGTCCAGGCACGGATAGGCCACGCCCGGCGAGTAGGCCAGCGACAGGTCGCGCTGGTTGGACAGCGGTTTGGTCGGGCTGATCGAGATCTTGCCGCGCGTCGGGCTGCGATGGTATTCGCGCGCCGCATCGCACAGGGCTTGCTCGGCGGGGGAGAGGGGTTTCATGCGTGTCTCCGGGCTGTGTGGCAATACCGGCATTGTGTTCCTCCACGCGCTGCGCGTCGATAACGGTTGGCGCCGCACCGATGCGGCGATGCGCGGACGCGACCTCGGACCGCCAAGCCGAATGCCGAAACTCCAATACTGGCGCGGCATTCCGGCTGAAAACGCCAGAAATGCCACGTCCCTATTGGAGTTTCGCCGCTTTGTGCCGGGAAAACTCCCGCCGGCGCAGCGCCGCCTTGGCCAGTTCCATCACCGCCATCACGCCCAGCGCAACGGCGAGGACGTACGCAAGGTCCTGCCATCCCGGCATGCGGATGCCGAAGGCGGCGCGCACCGATTCGAACTGCATCAGTACCGCCAGCAGCGCCAGCTCCCAGCCGATGGCGAGCAGCAGCCAGCGGTGCGGCGGCGCCTCGAACAGGCTTTCGCGCAGCGAGCGGAAGTTCATCGCCAGCATCAGCTCGACGACCACGAACAGCAGGAACACTTGGGTACGCGCCAGCTCCGGTTCGTCGATGCGCAGCAGGAACGTGGCGAGGAAGATCGGACACTCGATGAGCACCGCCAGCGCGATGAGCGCGCGCACGTCGAACGAGAATACCGATTCCTTCGGATCGCGAGGCGGCCGCTGCATGATGTCGCGGTCGGGCGGGGCCACGCCCAGCGCCAGCGCCGGCAGGCCGTCGCTGGCCAGGTTGACGTAGAGGATCGCCGCCGGCAGCATCGGCAGGAACTGCGGTCCCATCGCCATGACCACGCCGCCGAGCACGATGACCTCGGTGATGTTGGTGCGCAGCAGGTAGGTCAGGTACTTCTTGATGTTGTCGTAGATCCAGCGTCCGCGCTCGATGGCGACGACGATGGTGGCAAAGTTGTCGTCGGCCAGCACGATGTCGGCCGATTCGCGCGCCACGTCGGTGCCGGCAAGGCCCATCGCCACGCCGATGTCGGCGTGCTTCAAGGCCGGTGCGTCGTTGACGCCGTCGCCGGTCATGGCCACGACGTGGCCGCGCTGTTTCCAGGCACGCACGATCTTGAGCTTGTCCATCGGCGAGACGCGCGCGTACACCGAAACCTGCTCGACGATGTGCGCCAGCGCGTGTACGTCCATTGCCGCCAGTTCGGCGCCGTCGAGCACGCGGTCGCCTTCACGGTGGATGCCGATTTCGCGCGCCACGGCCAGCGCGGTGAGCTTGTGGTCGCCGGTGATCATCACCGGGCGGATGCCGACCTGGCGGCAGGTTGCCACGGCCGCGGCCGCTTCGGGGCGCGGCGGATCCATCAGGCCGACATACCCGAGGAACACCATGTCGCGCTCGAGATCGTCGTCGCCGCATGGCCCGTCCGGCTCCACCTCGCGGCAGGCGATCGCCATGACGCGCAACGCGTCGGCGGCCATCGCGTCGCTGATGGCGTGCAGCCCGGCACGGGTCGCCGCGTCCAGCGCCCGGTCCGTGCTGCCCTCGCGGATCTGCCCGCAGCGTGCCAGCACGCACTCGGCCGCGCCTTTCATGAAGGCCAGGCGCCTGCCGTCGGGCATCGCGTGCAGCGTGGTCATGCGCATGCGCTCGGAGCTGAACGGAATTTCGCCGACGCGCTCGCATGCCATGCGCGTCGCATCCACCGCCAGCCCTCCCTTGGTGGCTAGCACCGCGAGCGCTCCCTCGGTCGGGTCGCCGATGACGCACCAGCGGCCCGGTGCTTCTTCGATCACGCTGGCGTCGTTGCACAGCATCCCGGCCTGCAGCAGCAGGGCGAGCCCCGCGTCGATTTCCGGGGCCTCAATGCGCCCGTTTGGCGCGTAGCCCGCGCCGCCGACTGCGTAGGAGCGCGTGCCGGCCACGACGCGCCGCGCGGTCATCTCGCCGCGCGTCAGCGTGCCGGTCTTGTCGGTGCAGATCACGCTCACGCAGCCGAGTGTCTCGACGGCGGGCATGCGCCGCACCAATGCGTTGCGGCGGGCCATG
>DASUDU010000177.1:0-2900 GCA_036275435.1 Usitatibacteraceae bacterium
CAGCTCTGGCACAGCCACGGCGGCCGCGATTTGAGCAGCGGCGCATGCGCCGAGCCGTGCGGGTTGTGGCAGTGGCTGCAATCGTCGGAGGCCGGCGGATGCTCCCAGAGGAACGGGCCGCGCTTGTCGGCATGGCAGGCAAAACACGTTTCGTTGAGCGTCGGCTTGACCAGCAGCTTGGGCGCGCTGCTGCCGTGCGGGTTGTGGCAATCGCTGCACACCACCTTGCCGCCGGCAAAGCCGTGATTGGATGGGTAGAGCGACTCGGCACGCTGCTGCTTGTGGCAGGCAAAGCACACGCCGGCCTGTTGCTCGCGTTGCAGCACGGCATCCTCGGTCGCGTGCACCTTGTGGCAGTTGGCGCAAGTCAGGTCGTTGGCCGGGTGCACGCTCCCCGCGGCAAGAAGCCGCTTGCCGCCCTTGTGGCAATTCAGGCACGTTCGATTGAGCGTCTCCGGGGCCGAGCGATTGACGCCGCTGAACACAAAATCCGGCGCCGGCCGCTCGACGGCGTCGTCCTTGTGCATGACATGCGCGCGGCTCGAACCGTGGCAGGCCTGGCATCCGGGCTGCGCAACTGCGCCGTGGCGCGTGCGGTGGATCGCCAGGACCGGCTTCTTTTCATTCGCGCCGTGGCATTTGACGCACACGTTATCGCCGCTGGTGCCCTCCTGGAAAACCGGCAGGTCGGCTGCGCGCATGCTCGATGCCGTGCCCGCCGCAAAAAATGCCAGCAACACGGCGGCAAGCCGGAGCCGGAACCGTCCGGCAGTGTCGGGGGACCGCGTCATGGCCACAGTCTAATTCACCAGCCGGCCGGCGTTCGGGGTTGCTGCGCCGTGGCCGGCGCGGCTCGTTATGATGTCGCCTTCATCGAAAGCGCGAAGCATGAATCACCTGTTTGATCCACAGCGCCGCCGCTGGCTCGGCGCCGGTGCCGGTCTGGTTACCATGGGCACGCTGGGGGCGTGCAGCGCCTGGCAGCCGGCGGGCCCGCGCCGCCCCTTTTCGACGCTGCCGTTCGCGCGCCCGGACCTGCGCGACGAGTTCGTCTTGCGCGAACCGGTCGGCGCGCGGCCGTTTCGGCGCAACGGGTTCGTTGTGCGCCGCGAGGCCTTCGGCGACAAGCACCTGGTGCATCACTATGGCCACGGCGGCGCCGGCATCACGTTGTCATGGGGCAGCGCGTTGCAGGCGGCGGATACGCTCGACGGCCAGGCCGATCGCCGCGCGGTGGTGATCGGCGCCGGCGTGGTGGGGCTTTCGACCGCGCGGGTGCTGCAACAGCGCGGCTGGACGGTGCGCCTCGTCGCGCAGGCGTTTTCGCCCGATACCACCTCGGATGTTGCGGGCGGACAATTTGCGCCGACGGCAGTGCTGGCGCGCAGTGTCGCGGAACCGGCATCCCTCGAACGCCTCGACAACGCGCTGCGCGCCTCGCATGCGCACTATCTCGGCCTGATCGGCCGGGGCTACGGCGTGCAGTGGCGCGAGAATTACCATCTGCTCGATGCGTCGCGCGGCGACGCGATTCCCGAGTACGTCACGCAGTATCCGGAGCTGTTTCCCGACGCCATGCTGCTGGCTGGCGCCGAGCATCCGTTCCCGGTCACCGAGGTGTTCCATTACCGCACGCTGCTCATCGAACCCGGCATCTACCTGTCCCGCCTGATGGCGGATTTCCTCGCCGCGGGCGGCAGTGCGATGCACGCCAGTTTCCAGCAGCGCGAGGAACTGCTTATGCTGCCCGAACCGGTCCTCGTCAACTGCACGGGCCTGGGCGCGCGTTGGCTGTTCGGCGACGAAGAACTCATGCCCGTGCGCGGCCAGCTGGTGATCGTCAGGCCGGACCCGGCGATGGATTATCTGACCCACGGTGGCGGCGAGGGCCTGCTGTACTGCTTTCCCAGGAGCGACGGCATCGTGCTGGGCGGCAGCTTTCAGCGCGGCGAATGGGATTATTCGCCCGACCCGGCGATCAGCGCGCGCATCCTGGGCGAGCACCGGCGCCTGTTTGCCGCGATGCGCATCGCCTGAGCCGCGCGGCTCAGGGCAGCTGGAAATGCGGCTTCTCGATGAGCCCGATGCGATCGCCCATCGGCGAGACGACCACCGCAACCTTGATGCCCTCGCCCACATCCTTGATGGCGCTCGCCAGCGTGGCGCCGAGTGCCGCAACGCGGCGCACCTCGGCGTCGATGTCAGCGCAGCCCCAGTAGGTGGTCGCCTCGGCGTCGCCGTCCGGGTCGTCGGCCGGCAGCAGGCCCAACTCATAGCCGGCGACATTGAAGCCGACGTAGAACGGCTGGTCGAAATACGGCGCCGCGCCGGTCAGTTGGGTGAACCAGACTTTGGCCGCGTCGAGGTCCTTCGCCGGGTAAATGACGGTGCGCAATCCGAGCAGCATGGCGATTCCTCTTCATGGATGGACCGGCTTCATCATAGGGGAATTCGCCTTCGGCGGGTTGTCGCCAAGGGCGCGATAATGGGCATTGGGCTTCGGCTTCCCGGTTGAGAAACTCAAGGACTGGCGCGGCGTTTGGGCCGAAAATGGCCTGAATGCCGCGCCAGTCCTTGAGTTTTCCTGCTCTCTGGAACATCCGCGGCACCGCACCCTCATCTCGACATTTGCGAACTCCTCTCATGACCACCGCCTACGCGCAGCTCACGCAAACCTGGAAACGCCTCCACCATTTCGCCCACGTGCAGTCGATCGTCTGGTGGGACCAGCAGGCGTTGATGCCCGCGGGCGGCAACGTCGCGCGCTCGGAGGCGCTGGCCGAGATGGCCAACCTGATTCACGGCATTCGCACGGATGGCAAGTTGAAATCGCTGCTCGAGGCCGCCGAGCAGGAAGACCTCGACGAACCGCAGCGTGCCAACCTGCGTGAAATCCGCCG
>DASUDU010000178.1:0-3691 GCA_036275435.1 Usitatibacteraceae bacterium
CCAAAGCCGCGCAGCCCCTCGGCCAGCGGTGCGGCCGGCAGGCCGATGGCGCGGCACAGCGCGAATGCGGCCAGCGCGTTGGCCGCGTTGTGCAGCCCGGCAAGCGGCATGTCGGCCAGCGGCAGCAGGTCGGCCGCGCCCTCGCGCAGCATCCCGGCGTCGATGCCGAACTCGCCCGGGCCCGGCTTTCCCAGGCCGAACGAGCTGGCGCGTCGCGCCGGGTCGCGCATCGCGCGGCTCGCGGCATCGTCGCGGTTGAGCACCTGGTGCGTGGCGCCGGAAAAGATGCGCCGCTTGGCCGCCGCGTAATCGGCCATCGTCGCATAGCGGTCGAGGTGGTCTTCGGACAGGTTGAGCATCGCCGCCGCGTCGCAATGCAGCGAACGGGTCGTTTCCAGCTGGAAGCTGGACAGTTCGACCACGTACACATCCGGCTGGCCGGTGTCACGCGCGGCCAGCGCGGCATCGAGGACCGGCAGGCCGATGTTGCCCGCCACCACCGTACGCAGGCCGGCGGCGCGGCACATCGCCCCCGCCATCGCGGTCACGGTCGATTTGCCATTGGTCCCGGTGATTGCCAGCATCGTTGGTCGCTTGTCCTGTTGCGCTAACGCGTTTTGTTCCCGCGCAAAAAGCTCGACATCCCCAATGAACTCTTTCCCTTGAGCAAGCGCGGCCGCGACGGCCGGGTCACACGCGGGCCCAGCAACGGCCACGCCCGGGCTTGCAACAACGAGTTCGGCGTCGCCAAACAAGGCTGCGTCGAAGCGGCCAAGAACAATGTCGCGGCGGGGAAGCAGGGTGGCGAGCTGAGCGAGGCCGGGCGGATCGTCACGGGTATCGGCGATTCGCACACGAGCACCCAGTCGCAGGGCCCAGCGCACGACGGAAATCCCGGTGTCGCCCGCACCAAGAACCAGTATTTGCTGCTCATGCGCGTTCACCCCCTCGCCTCGTCATTCTCAGCATGCGACCGCAACAGTCGTGATGCGGCGCGCGTTTGCGGCCGAAATCGCCTGAAACGGCGCGCCAGTCCTTGTGTTTGTCATTTGCATCCTCGCCGTCCGGCGCTAGCGCAACTTCAATGTGGAAAGCCCCACCAGCACCAGGACGATGGTGATGATCCAGAAGCGCACGACGACCTGGTTTTCCTTCCAGCCCTTCAATTCGTAGTGGTGATGCAGCGGCGCCATGCGGAATACCCGCTTGCCGGTGAGCTTGAAACTGGCGACCTGGATCATCACCGAGAGCGTTTCGACGACGAACACGCCGCCCATGATCACCAGGACGATTTCCTGGCGGCAGATCACCGCGATCAGGCCGAGCGCGCCGCCCAAGGCGAGCGCGCCGACGTCGCCCATGAACACCTCTGCCGGATAGGCGTTGAACCAGAGGAAGGCCAGCCCCGCCCCGGCGATCGCGCCGCAGAACACCGCCAGCTCGCCGGCCCCGGCGATGTGCGGCACGCCCAGGTAGGTCGAAAACACCCGGTGGCCGGCGACATAGGCAAAGATCGCCAGTGCGGAGGCGACCATCACCGTCGGCATGATGGCCAGGCCATCCAGGCCGTCGGTCAGGTTGACCGCATTGGAGAACCCGACCACGACGAACCAGCCGAGGATGATGAAGCCGATCGTCCCGAGCGGGATGGCGATGGTCTTGAAGAACGGCACGATGAGATCGGTCTGCTGCGGCAGGTTGGCCCGGTACGCCAGGTAAGAAAGCGCCAGCGCCGCAATGACGGTCTGCCAGAACATCTTGGCGCGCGCCGACAGGCCCTTCGGGTTCTTGTAGACCACCTTGCGGTAATCATCGACCCAGCCGATCGCGCCGAATCCGATGGTCGTCACCAGGCAGGCCCACACATAGCGGTTCTCCAGGTCGCCCCAGAGCAGCGTGGTGATGGCAACCGCGGCCAGGATCAGCGCGCCGCCCATGGTCGGGGTGCCGGCCTTGACCAGGTGGCTTTGCGGGCCGTCGTCGCGCACCGCCTGGCCGACTTTCAGTTCGGTCAGCTTGCGGATCATGCGCGGGCCGATCAGGAATGAAATCAGCAATGCCGTGATCGCCGCCAGCAGCGTGCGCAGCGTGATGTACTGGAAGACATTGAACAGGCGAATGTCCTTGGCCAGGTATTGGAAGAGTTCGAGCAGCATCAGCAGTGTCCAAATGGTGCGTGGTAGCCCGGCACGAGCGCGGCGACCACCCGTTCCATGCGCATGAATCGCGAACCCTTGACCAGCACGCTGGTCCCCGGGGCCAGCTGTGCCTTGAGTGTCGCGACCAGGGGCTCAACTTCAGTGAAGTGCAACGCGCGCGCGCCGAACGCCGCGGCGGCGAACTCGGACATCGTGCCCAGGGCATACAGGTGCCCGACGCCGGCTTCGCGCGCGTAGGCACCGGCCTCGCGGTGCAGCACCTCGGCCTGATCTCCCAGTTCGCCCATGTCGCCGAGCACCAGGATGCGCGGCGCGGGCATCGCCATGAGCACCTGCACGGCCGCCTTCACCGACTCGACATTGGCGTTGTAAGTGTCGTCGATGATGGTGGCCGAATTGTGGCCCGCGAAGCGCTGCCCGCGCCCGGGCACGCCGCGGAACGACTCGAGCCCGCGCGCGATCACCGGCAGCGGCACCTTCAGGGCGATCGCGCCGGCTGCCGCCGCAAGCGCGTTCATGGCGTTGTGCCGGCCCGGGATGGCGAGCCGCACGTGGACCTCGCTGCCGGCATGGCGCAGCGTGGTGACCGGGCCGTTGAATTCGCCGACCACGTTGTCTTCGCCGGACAGGCCGAAGGTAACGATGCGCCGGCCGTTCGCCAGGCCCAGCCAATACGGGCCGAAGCGGTCGTGCATGTTGATCACCGCGGTGCCGTCCTCGCGCAGCCCGGCGATGATCTCGCCCTTGGCGCGGGCAATCGCCTCGCGGCTGCCAAGTTCGCCGATATGCGCGGTGCCGGCCATGATGACGAGCGCCACGTCGGGATTGGCCATGCGCACCAGGTTGGCAATTTCGCCCAGGTGGTTCATGCCCATCTCGATCACGGCATAGCGATGCTGCGCGCGCTGGGCCAGCAACGTGAGCGGCACGCCGATGTCGTTGTTCAGGTTGCCCGCCGTAACGTGGACCGCCGCGGCATCGCCGGTGTGCGCGGCAAGGATCTCCCGGAGCATCTCCTTGACCGTGGTCTTGCCGTTGCTGCCGGTCAGCGCCAGCATGGGCGCGGCAAAGCGCGACCGCCAGTGCGAGGCGATGCGCCCCAGTGCCAATCGCGTGTCGGCAACCACCACCTGCGGAACCGAAAGGCCCGGGAGTTCGCGTGCGACCAGCGCCGCGGCCGCGCCGCGGCCGATCGCCGCCGGGAGAAAGTCGTGGGCATCGAATTTGTCGCCGCGCAGTGCCACGAACAGTTCGCCCGGAGCGACGCTGCGCGAGTCGCTCGACACACCGGCCACGACCGTGCCGGAACCGACGCGCCGGCCGCCGCAGGCCTCGGCAACCTCGTCGAGCGACAGGCGAAACGGGGCATTCATCGTCCGCCCCCGGCCCACGCAGCAAGGGCGTCCCTGGCGACCTCGATGTCGCTGAACGGCTGGTGTTCCTCGCCGAGGATCTGGTAGTCCTCGTGGCCCTTTCCGGCGACGAGCACGATGTCGGCTGCGTGTGCGGCGTTGAGCGCCTCGAAAATCGCC
>DASUDU010000179.1:0-4730 GCA_036275435.1 Usitatibacteraceae bacterium
GTTTCATGGCCTCTCCCTCCTACGATGTTGTCCTGATGTTACTGCGAACGCGCGCGGCCGGACTACGGCTGACTTGATAACCGTCAAGTCCAGTTCAAAATCACCTTCCCCGACTGCCCGGAGAGCATCGCCTCGAACCCGGCCTTGAAGTCGTCGACCGGGAAGTGGTGGGTCAGGACCGGTGCGAGGTCGAGGCCGCTTTGCAGCATCGCCACCATCTTGTACCAGGTCTCGAACATCTCGCGGCCGTAGACGCCCTTGATTTCCAGGCCCTTGAAAATTACCTGGTTCCAGTCGATCGGCGTGTTGGCCGGCGGAATCCCCAGCAGCGCAACCTTGCCGCCGTGGTTCATGTTGGTCAGCAGGTCCTGGAACGCCGAGGGCACGCCCGACATCTCCATGCCGACATCGAAGCCTTCGACCATGCCCAGTTCGTGCATCACCTCCTGCAGTGACTGGCGGGTGACGTTCACCGCGCGCGTCGCGCCCATCTTGGTGGCCAGCGCCAGGCGATAGTCGTTGACGTCGGTGATCACGACGTGGCGCGCGCCGACGTGGCGGGCGATGGCCACCGCCATGATGCCGATCGGCCCGGCACCGGTGATCAGCACGTCCTCGCCAACCAGGTTGAACGAGAGCGCCGTGTGCGTGGCATTCCCGTAGGGATCGAAGATCGACGCCAGGTCGTCGCTGATCGATTCGGGGATCTTGAAGGCGTTGAACGCCGGGATCACCAGGTACTCGGCAAAACACCCCGGCCGGTTGACGCCGACACCGAAGGTATTGCGGCACAGGTGCCGGCGGCCGGCACGGCAGTTGCGGCAGTGCCCGCAGGTGATGTGGCCTTCGCCGGAAACGCGGTCGCCGATGGCAAAGCCGCGCACCTCCTCGCCCATTTCGACGATTTCCCCGACGTACTCGTGGCCGACATGCATCGGCACGGGAATGGTCTTGGCCGCCCATTCATCCCACTTCCAGATGTGGATGTCGGTGCCACAGATGGCGGTTTTCTTGATGCGGATCTTGACGTCGTTGTGGCCGACGGCGGGGATCGGCACGTCGGTCATTTCCAGACCGGGGCCGCGGGTGAGTTTGGCGAGTGCTTTCATGGTTTTGGCCTATTGGTGCATGGGCGGGTTACTGGCGCTTTGCCGGGTGAACGGTGAACAAAGGGCCATTTCGCGAGAAGCGGGTTTTGTTCACCGTTCACTGTTCACCCTTTTCAAGAAACCGCCCCCAACGCCCGCCCGACCTTGGTGAACGCCGCAACCGCGCGGTCGATCTGCTCGGTGCTGTGCGCGGCCGACATCTGGGTGCGGATGCGCGCCTTGCCCTTCGGCACCACGGGAAAACTGAAGCCGATGACGTAGATGCCCTCATCGAGCAAGGCATTGGCCATCTGCGTGGCCAGCGCCGCGTCGCCGAGCATCACCGGCACGATCGGGTGGTCTTTGCCGGCCAGCGTGAACCCGGCAGCGCCCATTGCCGCGCGAAAACGCTCGCCGTTGGATTTGACCTTGGCGCGCAAGTCCGCTCCTTCGGCAGTTTCCAGCAGGTTCAGCACTTCCAGCGACGCGGTAACGATTGACGGCGCGAGCGAGTTGGAAAACAGGTACGGTCGCGAACGCTGCCGGAGCAGATCGACCACCGGCTGGCGCGCCGCGATGTAGCCGCCGGACGCGCCGCCCAGCGCCTTGCCCAGCGTCCCGGTGAACACGTCGATACGATCCTGCACGCCACAGTGCTCCGCGCTGCCGCGGCCGTTGGCGCCGATGAAGCCCACCGCATGCGAATCGTCGACCATCACCAGCGCACCATAGCGATCCGCCAGGTCGCAGACCGACTTCAAATCCGCAATGATGCCGTCCATGGAAAACACACCGTCGGTGGCGATCATCTTGACCTTCGCCCCTTCGGCGTCGGCGGCCCGCAACTGCGCCTCGAGGTCGGCCATGTCGTTGTTGCGGTAGCGAAACCGCCTGGCCTTGCACAGGCGCACGCCGTCGATGATGCTGGCGTGGTTCAATTCGTCGCTGAAGATCGCGTCCTCCTCGCCCAGCAGGGTCTCGAACAGGCCGCCGTTGGCATCGAAGCAGGAACTGTAGAGGATTGAATCGTCGGTGCCGAGAAAGCGTGCGATTGCCTGTTCCAGCTCCCGGTGGATGGTCTGCGTGCCGCAGATGAAACGCACCGAGGCCATGCCGAAGCCGTACCGGTCGAGGCCGCGCTTGGCCGCGGCGATCAGCCGCGCATCATCGGCCAGTCCCAGGTAGTTGTTGGCGCAGAAATTGACCACCTCGGCGCCGTTGGCCAGGACGATCCGCGAGTGCTGCGGCGTGGCGAGGGTGCGTTCCGATTTGTAGAAGCCATCGGCGCGGATCTGGTCCAGCGTCGCCGTGACGCGCGAATAGAAGTCTGTTTTCATGGTTTCCATGGCCCCTTGTGGGGGCGGCCGGGCAGGCGCATCAGCCGCGATCCAGCGAACGCGGGTCAGGCTTCGATTCTAGCGTCTTTCGCGGCCGGATCATCGTTTCCCCGAGTGGACATGGCCGCGAAGTACGCTATGCTTTGCGCATCCGATGGAGGCCCGGCCATGAAGCTTGAGGAATTCCTGATGCACCAGACCGACATCGTCCCCCTGCCGGTCGGGCACACGCTGTTCTCCGAGGGCGAGTACGGCGACTCGATGTACGTGCTCATGTCCGGCAAGGCCGATGTGATGATCCGCGGCAAGGTGGTCGAGACGCTGGAGGTCGGGCAGATCGTCGGCGAACTGGCGATCGTCGACAACGCCCCGCGCGCCGCAACGCTGGTGGCGCGCGAGGACTGCAACCTGATCGCCATCAACGCCATGAAATTCCGCGAGCTGACCGCCGAGAACCCGGAATTCGCGCTCACCGTCATGCGGGCCATGGCGCACCGGCTGCGCAACCTGGGCAAGCTGCTTTAGGGCCAAACGCAAACCGGACGGGAGCGGCGGGAGGCGGCGGGCGTTTGCGGGCGACATACCGCCAAACGCCGCGCCAATCGAGGGCTTTCGCGTTTCAAGGTCACCGGCGTGGTGTCGGCCCGCCGCGCATGCATGCCCTTCCGCGGCCGGCATCGCGCCGCAACCGCTGTGCTAACCTTGAAGCGAATTTGACGAGCACGGAACCAACCGCGCCGCGACAACCACAGGAGAAGAACATGCAAATGGCCGTTCGCGCACCGGGCTGCGCATTGCTGCGGGCGATTGCCGCATTGCTGTCGCTGGCTGCACCTGCGGCACTTGCGGCAATTTCCGCGGACGAACTGAAAGAACTCGGCACCTCCGCCACCAGCAAGTTCACTCCGATGGGCGCCGAGCGCGCCGGAAACGCCGCGGGAACCATTCCGGCGTGGGACGGCGGCCTCAAGGAAGCCCCGACCGGAACCAAATTCGAGCGCGGCAAGAGCTACGGCGATCCCTTTCCCAACGACAAGCCGCTGTTCACCATCAGCAGCGAGAACTGGGAAAAGTACAAGGACAACCTCTCGCCCGGCCAGATCGCGATGTTGAAGCAATACCCGACGTTCAAGATGCCGGTGTACCCGAGCCGACGCACGGCCCTGTTCCCGCAGAAGCACTACGAGCAAACCCGCGAGTGCGCGCAAAAGGCGGTGCTGGCCGCCGACAACAACGGCGTTACCGGCTGCAAGGGCGGGGTGCCGTTCCCGTTGCCGAAGAACGGTTACGAGGTGATGTGGAACCACAACCTGCGCTATTGGGGCGACACCTTCGAAACCCAGTTCGTGCACATCGCGCCGACGCGCGCCGGCGATTACACCGCAACCGATTTCGAGTTCCAGGCCGATTTCCACTACGGCAACCTGACCTTGCCCGCCGCGGACGTGATCCCCAACCGGCGCGTCAACTACATGCAGACCGTCACCGGCCCGGCACGCCTGGCGGGTGAAGTGATCCTGATCCACGAAAACGTCGATTTCTCCAAGGAAGCGCGCTCGGCATGGATCTACAACCCGGGGCAGCGCCGCGTACGCCTCGCGCCCACGGTGGCCTACGACAACCCGATCGTCGGTGCCGACGGGCAGCGTACGGTCGACGATGGCTTCATGTTCAATGGTTCGCTCGACCGCTACGACTGGAAGCTGGTCGGCAAAAAGGAGATGTACGTTCCCTACAACTCCTACAAGCTCAGTTCCAACACCCTGAAATACACCGACGTCATCCGCCCCGGTCACCTCAACCCCGAACACCTGCGCTACGAACTGCACCGAATGTGGGTGGTTGAAGCGACGCTCAAGCCAGGCACCAGCCACCTCTACGCCAAACGCGTCATGTACGTCGACGAAGACAGCTGGATGGTGACGCTGACCGACAAGTACGACGCGCGCGGAGCGCTGTGGCGAACCGCGGAGAATCACTCCGTCATCCTCTACGACATGAACTTGTTCTTCCCGACCGCGGATGTCCACTACGATATCCTCAATGGCCGCTACATTGCCATGGGCTTGCGCAACGAGAAATCGACCTTCTACATGCCGACCAAGAAGACGGCGGCCGATTTCACGCCGCAGGCGTTGCGGGGCCTGGGGGTGCGTTGAGTGTGAAGCGTTTCGCGTTGAGCGGTGATGCGCGGGGACGGTCAACGACTCGGGTGCATTCCTGCGCCGGGGCAGGTCGCTGAACGGTTTTCGACATCCCTGAAGCTGCGCGCATGCTCTTGGCACTCCTCCACCCGACCGCCGCC
>DASUDU010000180.1:0-3378 GCA_036275435.1 Usitatibacteraceae bacterium
CTGACGCGCCCCGCAGCCATCCAGCGTCCGAACAGGCTGTCGAAAAAACCGGCGCCCTCGCCACCGCCTCCGAGCGGACCGACCACCAGCTTGTTGCCCGGCAGGTTAAGCAGGGAGGCATCGAACATGGCAAGACAGAAATAAGTTGCGACGCCGGCAAGCAGCGCAAGGATTGCCGCGGGCACCAGGCGCGTCAGTCGCGCGGCGAACAGCATGGCCGCGGCCGTCACCACGCCGACGACAATACCCTGCCAGTTCCACAACCCCGGCGCCGCGAGCGCGGCCCACCACTTTTCGCCTCCGGTCACGCCCAGCAATTTGGGCAACTGGCTGCCGATGATAATGAGCCCGACCGCGGTCAGGTAACCGCTTACCACGGGATACGGCATGTACTTGATCAGCTTGCCCAGGCCCGCGACGCCGAACAGCACCTGCAGCAGGCCAGCAGAAACCGACAGGATCGTCACCAGCAGCAGAATTTGCTCAGGCGGCGCGCCACGTTGTACCTGTTCGATGGCAAATGCGGTGAGCACGGCAGCTGCCGGGGCGCAGGGCGCGGTAATCAGGCGGTTGGTGCCCCCCAGGGTGGACGCCACCAGGCCAAGCGCAGTGGCACCGAGGATCCCGGCCAATGCGCCCTGCGCGGCATAACCGGGGCCGATCACCGCGAAAATGGTGACGCCGAACGCGATGGCCGACGGCAACGCCACCAGCATGGCGGCGAGCCCGCCCCAGAAGTCCCCGGAGCGAATCCGCGGCACCGCCGCGTTCATGCGGTCCTCTCGGCGCCAGCCGCCCGTATGTCCATGCGCCCTTCCAGAGCAAGCAGTTGGAGAATACAGGCAGTCTACAGCGAGCCGCGCGCGGCGGGTGTGCCAATGCCGCGGGTTGCCCTCGCGTTGGCCGGAGCCTTGCAATCAGGCAGGCAACCGGCTATCGGAGCCGAAACACGAACGGCACCTCGACCGATACTTCGCGGCCCTGCCCGCGGCAGGCGAATCCGCGCACGGCGCTGAGTACCGCGGCGTTGAACTCGCGATGCGTAGACGAAACGATCTCGATGTCGCGGATCGCGCCATCGGCGCCGACGAGAAAGCGCACGGTGACATCGCCCTCGATACCGTCGCGGCGTGCCTGCACCGGGTAACGCATCGTCGAGCGAATCGCCTGCGCGTTCGGGCACGCCGCACTCAGCCCGGCACTGGCCGGTTCGCTACTGACGGCGGCATTGGCGGACTCCCCGATCGCCGGCGGCTGGCTCGCCTCCAACACCGGCAGGCTGGGCGCCAATTCGACCGGCGGCTGCTCCAGGGGCATCACAGGCGGTGCCACCGAAGGTTGTGCCACCGATTTTTGCGGGACCGGCCTGGACCGTGCCACGGGCTTGGATTCGATGATGGTGACGTATTCGATGGCCTGCAGCAACATGGGCAGTTTGAAGTTGGCGCGCGACAGGCCGTTCATCAGGCCGTAGATGGCCAGCGCGTGAACCAGCACGACAAAGGCGAAGCGGCCGCCGAGCGCGGCGGGGGTGGATTTGCGCAGAACGTATTCCATGCAACCCTCGAATGGCAAATACGACGCGAAGTGGCGTCAGAAGGGTTCAACGCCCGGATGTGCGAAAAGGGCTACACGCGGCCGTTCAGCCCCATCGAACGGCTGATCAATTCCTTCATGATTTCATTGGTTCCGCCGTAGATGCGCTGCACGCGCGCGTCGGCAAATGCGCGCGTGATCGGGTACTCCCACATGTAGCCATACCCGCCGTGCAACTGCACGCACTCGTCCATCACCTTGCACTGCAGGTCGGTGCACCAGTACTTCGCCATCGATGCGGTTGCCGAGTCGAGGGGCCCGGCGAGGAGCATCTCCATGCAGCGGTCGATGAACACCTGGGCGATCTGCACTTCGGTCTGCAATTCGGCCAACTTGTAGCGGGTGTTCTGGAAATTGCCGATCGGCTGACCAAACGCCTTGCGTTGCTTGACGTACTCGACCGTCCAGTCGATTGCCGCCTGTGCGCTCGACACCGCCGTAATCGCAATCTGCAAGCGCTCCCACGGCAGTTCCTGCATCAGGAAGGCAAAGCCGCGATTCTCGCCCTGGGCGCCGCCAAGCAGGTTTTCGGCCGGAACCTTCACGTCGTTGAAGAACAGCTCGGCAGTGTCCTGTGCCTTCAGGCCGAGTTTTTTCAGGCGTCGGCCGCGCTCGAATCCGCGCATGCCGCGCTCAACGAGAAACAGGCTAATGCCCTTGGCGCCCTCGGCCGGGTTGGTCTTGGCCACGACAATCACCAGGTCGGCGTGCCAGCCGTTGGTGATGAAGGTCTTTGCGCCATTGAGCACGAAATGGCCGCCCGAACGCAGCGCGCGCGTCTGGATGCCCTGCAGATCGGAGCCGGCGGCCGGATCGGTCATGGCAATCGCGCCGATCATCTCGCCGCTGGCCAGGCGGGGCAGATACCGCGCTTTCTGGTCTTGCGTCCCGTGGTGCAGGATGTACGGCGCGACGATTTCCGAGTGCAGGGAAAAGCCGATGCCGGTCAGTCCGGCGCGGCCCAGTTCCTCCATCTCGATCATCGAATACCGTGCGTCGCCGCCGGCTCCCCCATGGGCCTCGGGCATGGATGCGCAAAGGAACCCGTGCGCGCCGGCCCGCGTCCACAACTCGCGGCTGACATACCCCTGCTCCTCCCATTGCTCGTGGAACGGCTTCGCCTCCTGCTCGAGAAAGCGGCGGAAGGCATCGCGAAAGGCGTCGTGCTCCTCGGAAAACAGCGTGCGCGGGATCATGGGGTACCTGAAGTCATCGGAAGATCGTTGTGAGGTCGTTTTTGTCGGTGCAGATCCTGGTTACTTCCGCTGCGCAGGAAAAGAACGCATGCACAATCGATACCCTTATGGCACCATTGCCAGGCTGCGCCGCGAGCGAAAGCGTCTGGCCTCGCCGGTCAACGGATCGGTGAAAGCGACTTCCCGAGCCAGCAATTGCAGCGGGTGCGAATAATCGGCCGGACCGCGCAACTCCGGGTAGATGGCGTCGTTGCGGATCGGCATGCCCAGCCACGCCATAACAACGCGAAGCTGGTGTTTCTTTCCGGTTTCGGCGGTCAAGCGAAACCGACCGAGCTCGCCATGCGAGCGCATCAAGTCGATCGTGGTCAGGCTGTTCGGTTCCCCATCGGCTACGCGCATGCGCATGAAGTGGCGGTCGGCCTCGATGCGCAATGCGACGGAAAGCGGGAACGCCAGTTGCCGGTTCAGCGGCGCAACGGCCTCATATTCCTTGCGCACTTCGCGCGATGCAAACAGCGATTGGTAGCGGCCGCGCGTCTGCGGGTTGACGGTGAACACGACAACTCCGGCCGTCTCGCGGTCA
>DASUDU010000181.1:0-2316 GCA_036275435.1 Usitatibacteraceae bacterium
CCTGTCAGTGGTGGCGCCAAAACCCGGCAGCCGCGGGCAGTGCCCGCCGGACCGGTAACGGCGCATCTTGAACGAGGCACAGGCTGCAATATTGACAGGTATCAAATAAAGCGGAGTTTGCGGCCAGCCCGACCGACAAAGTCGTTGACTGACGGGCATTTCCGGGCAATTTCGCCTGGAAAACAGCGCCAGTTCTGGAGTTTTCCTTTCTGGTGTCTCCCGCTGCGGCGCAGGAAGCACTAGTGCAGCGTCCCGCCGCCGGTCTGCGCCGGGGCCAGCGGCGCCGAGGTTTCGGCGGCCTTTGGCACGGGCAGGAGGGCGTGCTGCAGCATATGCGAGAGCATCACCGCGCGCGAAGCCGGCGCGATGATGTAATTGAGCCAGCCGTGCCCGGGGTCCTTGATTTGCAGGAGCGTGCCGTTACTCATGCCGGTGATGTACCACTTCGGGTCGAATGTGGCCTGCAATTCGCCTTGCGGCTGGGCGTCGCTGTGCGGCGGCGTCAGGGTGAGGCGACGCTTGGCGGCGCGGTCGATCAGATCGTCGAGTTCAGCGGCGCTCAGGCGGGAGATGTCGAGGGTCATGGCAAGGCCTTTGGGGGTACGGATCGATCAGATGGTGGCGGCGCCGAGGAATATCAACTCGCGCCGCCCCGGAACTCGGCGCGGATGTCGGCCTGCAGCAGGCGCACGCCGCACCAGGCGAACACCAGCGCGAAGACCGCCGCGATGGCCGCCGACGCCCACGCCATCCATCCGGCCATCGCCGCAATGTCGCCACGGCTGTCCGGCGGGACCGATTCGAGCATCGCCGCGAGCATCGATTGCATGAAAAACGGCGCCGCCGCACCGACCAGGTTCCACAGCACGCCGATGAACATCATGGCGGCGAAGACGATGCGCGCCCATTCGCGGCGCGCCAGCAAGCCGACCGCCGCCCAGACCGTGACCAGCGACAACGCCAGCATGCAGCCGATCCACAACCGCAGGTGTTCGATGATCCATGCCATGAACGGCGGTGCCAGGTTGAGTGACCGCAGGTCATTCGCCAGCAGGCGCAATTCCTCGGCGCTGTACATGGTGAAGGCGGCGACCAATTGCGCCAGTGCGATCAGCGCACCAAAACCGCCCAGCACGATGAACGACCAAGCCAGGCTGCCGACAAAGGCCGAGCGCGGCGCGCGTGCGGGAGATTGCGGGGCGTTCACTGCACCAGTTTACGTGATGACGAATGCGCGGCTTCGCGCCGGCCAAGACTGGCGAATATCGTGCCCACCCCGCCGGCCACCTCGCGCGCGGTGGCCGGGATCAAAACTTCGGGTACTGCCGGCCGGCCTCGCGTGCTTTCTGGCACTGGATGCAGCGTTTGGCCGTCGGGTAGGCTTTGAGCCGGTCACCGGTAATGTTTGCACCGCAATCGATGCACACGCCATAGGCGCCCTCGACCAGGCGTTTCTTTGCGGCAACGACGTCGCGCAGTTCGTCGAGTTCATTCGACAGGTGGGTGATCTTCATCTCGCCGTACAGGCTGGCGATGCTGTCGTCGTCGGTGAATTCGTGGGGGTTGGCCTGGGTGCGCACGCCGGTGTCGTCGGATTCGGCGAGTTGTTCGCGGATCGTCGTGACCAGCTGCGCCATGCGCGAATCGAGCGAAGCGCGGATGTCGTCGGTGTACAGGTTGTCGAGCTTGGCGTGGGTCATCGAGTGGCTCATTGCGTTCTCCTTGCATGCATTGTGCGCCGCGCAAAATCCGGCGTTTTGATGGGCGTCAAGCCTTGACGCAACGGCCGTGCGCGCACGCCAATGCACCAACAGAAATTGGGCTGTTTCGCGCGATCTCAAGCGCGGGCGCGCAGTCCGCGCGCGGGGGCCGTCACTCCGGTTCTTCGACCTGATAACCCTTTGAACGCAGCGCCTCCAGATACCCGCCCGGCTCGACCAGACGCGTCACGGGGAGGACGGCGACACTGACGCGGCTGCGCTGCAGCGCCCTTTCCGCGGCACCGATCCATGCGCCTTCGAGGGTTGCGCGCACGTCGATGCCACCTAGTGCCTTCGACAGCGGCGAATTGAGGAACACCCCATTGCACGCTGCGGTGTGGTCGGTCTCGGGCAACTTGCGGATGGCATCGACATTGCCGCGCGCCCAGGCATTGGCGCGCGCGCGCATCGCGCCCAGGTCGGATTCGACGCGATCGAGGGTCTTGGTGAAGCACTCGAGGTCGGCGAGCGGGTTGGCATTGAATTCCTTGACCGCGGCGCGCGCGTTGGAGATCTGCGGCGTGTAAGTCACCTTGGTGATCGCGACCTTGGCCTT
>DASUDU010000182.1:0-3621 GCA_036275435.1 Usitatibacteraceae bacterium
GTTCACCGTTCACCGTTCACCCACACACAATGACCGGCTGCCTCTACACCGTCGTCGCTCCTTCCGGCGCAGGCAAATCGAGCCTGGTCGATGCGCTGCTCGAGCGCGAGCCGGGGCTGGCGCTGTCGATCTCGACCACCACGCGTCCGCCGCGCCCGGGGGAGCAGGACGGGCGCGAGTATTTCTTCGTCGACCGCGCGCGCTTCGAGGCCAAGATCGCGCGCGGCGAATTCCTCGAGCACGCCGAGGTCTACGGCAATTACTACGGCACGTCCAAGCGCTGGATCGAGGATACGCGCGCCGGCGGCCGGGACGTGGTGCTGGAAATCGACTGGCAGGGGGCGCGCAGCGTGCGCGCGATCTTCCCCGACATGGCGTTTATTTACATTTTGCCCCCCTCGATCGAGGTGCTGCGCGAGCGCCTGGTGCGGCGCGGCAAGGACGCGCTGGACGTGATCGAACGCCGGCTGGCAGCGGCGCAGGAGGACCTGAAACACGTCCGCGAAGCCGATTATGTTATTATTAATGAAGACTTTAGCGTGGCTTTGCTGGATTTGCAGTCCATCGTCCGGGCGGTGCGCCTGACCGCTGCCCGGCAAATCCGCCTGCACGCCAACCTGATTCCCTGACAGGCCCGGAAACCGATGCCGCCGGCATCCGGTTTTTCCTCCTGTGTTTCTTTTCGAAGTTGGAGCAATACATGGCCCGCATCACCGTAGACGACTGCATCAAGCTGATCCCCAACCGCTTCCAGCTCACGCTCGCGGCAACCGCGCGCGCGCGCCAGATCGCGCTGGGCAGCGCCCCGTACGTGGAGGCGGGAAAAGACAAGCCGACGGTGATCGCGCTACGCGAGATCGCCGGCGGACACGTCGGCGTGGAAATCCTCAACCCGCCGCCGCCACCGCCGCTGCCGCAGGCCGAAATGTGATCCCCTGCGGGGTGATCGAGTCACGATGACGGATCCCGCCCCGCACTCCGATCCTGCCCGCGCACCCGCCGCCCGCCGGCCGGTGCCGGGCGTCGCCCCGGTGCTTGCCGCGCCGGCACGCCCCGAGGAATCTGCCGAGGACGGCGCCGCGCTGCTGCGCGAGTTGGTCGGCGCCTATCTCAAACCAGCCGACATCGACAAGCTCGAGGCGGCCATCGCCCTGGCCACCACCGCCCATGAAGGGCAGACCCGCCAGTCCGGCGTCCCCTACGTCACCCATCCGCTGGCCGTGGCGCGCATCCTGGCGCGCTGGCACCTCGATGCGCAGGCGCTGATCGCCGCGCTCCTGCATGACGTGGTCGAGGACACCGCAATCACCAGCGAGACCATCGCCCGGCAGTTCGGCAAGCCCGTTGCCGACCTGGTCGACGGCGTGTCGAAGATCGACAAGCTCAGTTTCGCCACGCTCGAGGAAGCGCAGGCCGAGAACTTCCGCAAGATGCTGCTGGCCATGGCGCGCGACGTGCGCGTGATCCTCATCAAGCTGGCCGACCGGCTGCACAACATGCGCACGCTGGGCGCGGTCTCGCCCTCGAAGCAGGAGCGGGTGGCGAAGGAAACGCTGGAGATCTATTCGCCGATCGCCAACCGCCTCGGCCTGTCCGGCCTGCATTACGAGTTCGAGGACCTCGGCTTCAAGTACCTGCACCCGCACCGCTTTGCGGTGCTCGAGAAGGCGATCAAGGCGGCGCGCGGCAACCGCCGCGAGGTGGTCGGCAAGATCCTCGAATCGATCAAGAAGCGGCTGGCCGAGTTCAAGGTCGAGGCGACCATCACCGGACGCGAGAAGTACATCTCCTCGATCTACAAGAAGATGCACGACAAGCACATCACCTTTTCCGAGGTGCTCGACATCTACGGCTTTCGCATCATCGTCCAGGATGTGTCGGCCTGCTACGTGGCGCTGGGCGCGCTGCACACGCTGTACAAGCCGGTGCCGGGAAAGTTCAAGGACTACATCGCCATCCCCAAGGCCAACGGCTACCAGTCGCTGCACACCACGCTGATCGGCCCCTACGGCACGCCGGTGGAACTGCAGATCCGCACCGCCGACATGCACAAGATCGCCGAGGCTGGCGTGGCGGCGCACTGGATGTACAAGTCGCTCAGCGAAGATGACGGCCAGCTTTCCAACATGCAGCAGAAAACCCACCAGTGGCTGCAGTCGCTGCTGGAGATCCAGTCGGGCAGCGGCGATGCGCTGGAGTTCCTCGAGCACATCAAGGTCGACCTGTTCCCCGACGAGGTGTACGTGTTCTCGCCGCGCGGCAAGATCTTCTCGATGAGGAAGGGCGCCACGCCGATCGACTTCGCCTACAACATCCACTCGGACATCGGCAACCGCGCGGTCGGCGCGCGCATCAACGACGAGCCAGTGCCCTTGTCGACACGGCTGAAAAACGGCGACCGCGTCGAGATCCTCACCGACGAGACCGGCCGGCCCAACGCCGCCTGGCTCAACTACGCGGTCACCGGGCGGGCGCGCGCGCACATCCGCCAGTACCTGAAGACGCGCCAGCAGTCCGAGGCCGTGGAGCTGGGCGAACTGCTGTTGGTCCAGGCGATCCGCTCGCTCAACCTCGACCCGAACGACATGCGGCGCACCCACTGGGAACGGCTGCTCAAGGGTGACCACGCCAAGAACAAGGAAGCCGTGCTGGCCGAGATCGGCCTGGGCAAGCGCCTCGCCGTGGTGGTGGCGAGGAAGCTGTACGCCGTGGCCGAGGCCCCGGTGTCCGACAACCGTCGCCCCAACGCCATTGTCATCCGCGGCACCGAGGACCTTGCCGTGCAATTCGCCAGCTGCTGCAGGCCGATTCCCGGCGACCCGATCATCGCGCAGTTGAAAGGCGGCGTCGGCCTGGTGGTGCACACCCACGACTGCAACTTCGCACACCCGACGCGCTACGAACGCGAGAAGTGGGTCGACGTGCAGTGGGATCCGTCGATCGACCGCCATTTCAGCGTCGACATCCGCGTCATGGTCACCGACCGGCGCGGCGTGCTGGCCAAGCTGGCCGCCGAGATCACCGCGGCCGACTCCAACATTTCGCGCGTGAACATGAACGAGCACCACCTCGACGCCGACCCGAAGTACGCCACCATCGCCTTCACCATCGACGTCAGGCACCGCATGCACCTGGCGCAGGTGATGCGCGCGCTCAGGCGATTGCCCGAGGTGGCGCGCATCACGCGTGTAAAATCGGCGCCCAGTCGTGACACGCGCGAGCAGCGCGAGGCGCGCACGATCGAACCGCCCGGCCCAACCCCATGAAAACCATCATCGCCACCGCCGCCGCCCCCGCCGCCATCGGCACCTATTCGCAGGCCGTCGCCGTGTCCGGCCCGGTGAAGACGGTGTACCTGTCGGGGCAGATCCCGCTCGATCCGTCGACCATGCAGCTGGTGGCCGGCTTCGACAACCAGGTGCGTCGCGTGTTCGACAACCTGAAGGCGGTGTGCGAGGCGGCCGGCGGCAGCTTGAATGACCTGGTGAAGGTCAACGTTTACCTGACCGACCTGTCCCACTTCGCCAAGGTCAACGAGATCATGGCCGGCTACATCAGTGCGCCCTACCCGGCGCGCGCCGCGGTGGGGGTCGCCGCGCTGCCGCGCGGCGCGGAGATCGA
>DASUDU010000183.1:0-7097 GCA_036275435.1 Usitatibacteraceae bacterium
GCTTTCAAGAGGTGCCGGTCGTGCGCCACCACCACCAGCGTGCCGTCGAATTCCTGCAAGGCTTCCGCCAGCGCCTCGCGCATGTCGATGTCCAGGTGGTTGGTCGGCTCGTCGAGCAGCAGGAGGTTGGGCTTTTGCCAGACGATCAGCGCCAGCGCCAGGCGCGCTTTTTCACCGCCCGAGAACGGCCCGATCGGCTCCATGACGCGATCGCCGCGAAAATCAAAGCCGCCGAGGAAATCGCGAAACTCCTGCTCGCGCACCAGCGGGTCGAGCTTCTTCAGGTGCCACAGCGCCGACTCGCCCGGCCGCAGGATTTCCAGCTGGTGCTGCGCGAAATAACCGATCTTCAGGCCCTGTCCTTCGTAGCGCCCGCCGCGTTGCAGCGCGAGCTCGCCGGCCAGCGTCTTGACCAGCGTCGACTTGCCCGCGCCGTTGGGGCCCAAGAGCCCGATGCGGTCGCCGTAAAACAGCCGCCACTCGACGGGATCGAGGATCGTCGTCGCGCCGTAGCCGAGTGCCGCTTCCTTCAGATGCAGCAGCTGGCGCGGCTTGGCGGCGGGGTCGCGGAAATGGAATTCGAACGGCGAATCGACGTGGGCCGCGGCGATCAGCTCCATGCGCTCGAGCGTCTTGATGCGCGATTGCGCCTGTCGCGCCTTGGTGGCCTTGGCGCGAAAGCGCTCGACATAGCTTTTCAGGTGCGCGACCTGGCGCTGTTGCTTGACATAGGCGGCCTGCTGCGCCGCGAGCTGCTCGGCGCGGATGCGCTCGAAGGCCGAGTAGTTGCCGGCGTAGTCGTTGAGCTTCCTGTTGTCGACATGCACGATGCGCGTGGCGACGGCGTCGAGGAAATCGCGGTCGTGGGTGATCAGCAGCATCAGGCCCGGATAGGATTTGAGCCAGTCCTCCAGCCACATCACCGCATCGAGGTCGAGGTGGTTGGTCGGCTCGTCGAGCAACAGCAGGTCCGAGCGGCACATCAGCGCCTGCGCCAGGTTCAGGCGCATGCGCCAGCCGCCGGAAAATTCAGCCACCGGGCGCGACTGCTGCGGTTCGGTAAACCCCAGGCCGGCGAGCATCGCCGCAGCGCGCGCGCGCGCCGTGTAGCCGCCGATGTGCCCGAAGTGCGCGTGCAGCTCGGCGATGCGTTCGCCGTGCCCCGGCGCATCCATCGGCTCGGACTCGGCGCTCGCCAGGTCGGCCTCCAGCGCGCGCAATTCGCGGTCGCCGTCGAGCGCATAGTCGAGGGCCGTGGCGGTCGAGGCTGGTGTCTCCTGCGCCACGTGTGCCATCACCCATTTGGCCGGCAGCTCGGCGTCGCCCGCGTCCTGGTGCAGTTCACCGCGCAACAGCGCGAACAGGCTCGACTTGCCGCAGCCGTTGGGCCCGATCAAGCCGACCTTTTGGCCGGGAAACAGGGTCAGGTTTGCGCCCTCCAGCAACGCTTTCGGGCCGCGCGCGAGGGTGAGGTTGGTCAGCCGGATCATGTGGAAATCAAGCGCATTCCTGCCACGGCTGAGCGCAGAGCAAAAGCCTGTTCTTGTCTGCGTTCATCGCGGCCACACAACGCCCCGCTAGAGAACGAAGTCGTAATCGATCGACAGCGGCGCGTGGTCGGAAAACCGCTCGGCCTTGTAGATGCGCGCATATTCGGCCGTCGCCGCGATGCCCGGCGTGGCGATGTGGTAGTCGATGCGCCAGCCGACGTTCTTGTCCCAGGCCGCGCCGCGGTTGCTCCACCAGGTGTACTGGTCGGGCAGAGGAATGAGGCGGCGGAACACGTCGACATAGCCCACCGTATCGAACAGCTCGGTCAGCCAGGCGCGCTCCTCGGGCAGGAAGCCGGAGTTCTTCTGGTTGCTTTTCCAGTTTTTCAGGTCGATTTCCTTGTGCGCGATGTTCCAGTCGCCGATGAGGATGAGCTCGCGCCCGGTGGCCTTGAGGTCCTTGAGGAAGGGCATGAACTCCTTCATGAAGCGGAATTTCTTCGCCTGCGCTTCCTCGCTCGAGGAGCCGGACGGCACGTAGAGCGAGACCACGGAAAGGTTGCCGAAATCGGCGCGCAGGTAGCGCCCCTCGGCATCGATCCAGCCGATGCCGGTTCCCAGGTGCACGCGGTCCGGCTCGCGCTTGCAGTAGAGCGCGGTGCCGGCATAGCCCTTCTTTTCGGCCGGGTGGAAAAAGGCGTGCCATTTGCGCCACGGCAACGCCTCGGGTGGCAGGTCCGATTCCAGCGCCTTGATCTCCTGCAGGCCAACCACGTCCGGCTTCTGGCGTTTCAGCCAGGTAAACAAGCCTTTGGCGGTGGCCGAGCGGATGCCATTGCAGTTGACTGAGATAATGCGCATGGTGGGATCGACGAACGCGGCAAAGCCGCGATTATCCGGCAGTTTTCTCCCGTGAAAGGAATCGGCGGCATGAAATTGGGTGAGCAGTTCATCGAGTACGCCATCGGCCAGGGCGCGCTGTGCTTCGGCCAGTTCAAGACCAAGGCCGGGCGCCTGTCGCCGTATTTCTTCAATTCCGGTCTGTTCGCCGACGGCGCCTCGCTGGCCGCCCTGACGCGCTTCTACGCGCAGGCGGCGCTGGCGTCGGGCCTGAAGATCGACACCCTGTTCGGCCCGGCCTACAAGGGCATCACGCTGGCCGCCGGCACGGCGATCGCCATGGCCGAAATGGGGCACAACCTGCCGTTTTGCTTCAATCGCAAGGAAGCCAAGGACCACGGCGAAGGCGGGTTGATCGTCGGCGCCCCGCTGCAGGGCAACGTGCTGATCCTCGACGATGTGATCAGCGACGGCGCGTCCAAGCGCGAATCGCTGGAAATGATCCGCGCCGCGGGAGCCACCCCGGTTGGCGTGCTTATTGCGTTGGACCGGCAGGAGCGCGGCGCGGCAGAAGGCAGCCGAGAATCGGCCGCCCAGGCATTCAACCGGGAGTACGGTGTCCCCGTTATGGCGGTAGCGACCCTGCAGGATTTGACCGGCTACCTCGGCCGGCTGCCGGGTGAACGCGATAAACTTGAACAAATCGAGGCCTATCGGGCGCGCTACGGCGCGTCGCTGTAAACCAAGACCCAATACACAGGATTCCGGCGCATGAACTCGCAATCGTTGTTTTCCATCGGCCTGCTGGCCTTCGGCATTGCCGCATCCGGGCCAGCGGTCGCCCTGTACAAGTGTGTCGACGACAAGGGCGTCACCCACTACGGCGACACCATGCCGCCGCAGTGCGCAAAAAAGGAAATCAAGGAAATGACCAGGCAGGGCAGCACGGTCAAGACCTACGAGGCGCCCAAGACTCCCGAGCAGCTCAAGGCCGAAGCCGAGGAACGTGAACGCAACCGCGAAGTCACCAAGCGCATGAACGAGCAGAAGCTCAGGGACGGCGCCCTGCTGGCGACCTACGGTGCCGAGCGCGAATTCGACATCGCGCGCGACAAGGACGTGGCAGTGCTGGAAGCGCGCAAGAAGTCGCTGGCCGCGCGCGCGCCGGACATTGAAAAATACCTGAAGAAGATGGAAAACGAGATGGAGTTCTACAAGGAGGCGCCGTCCAAGTCCAAGGACGCGAAGGACGCCAAGCCGGCCAAGGACGCCAAGCCGGCAAAGCCGCGCGAGGCACCGGCGCAAATCCAGGCCGACTACAACAAGGCCAAAAGTGACAAGGCCAACCTCGACGCCGAGTTCGCCAAGATGGAGCAGGACAAGAAGGACATCTATGCCCGCTACGAAGGTGAAAAGCAGCGCTGGAAAAAACTGAAGGCGGGAATGCCGGCCGGAACCCTGCTCGACGAAAAAGGCGACATGATCGCCTCGCCCAACATGCCGTCGCAGATCGTCGGGCAGTCGACCATCATCCCGGGCCGCGCACGCGGCATGGCCGAGTGCGCCGGCAAGACCTACGAGTGCACACTGGGGCTCGACTACATCTGCCGCTCGCCCAACATCGGTGGGCCGGGCGTGAACGCCAAGTTGGTGCCCTGCAAGCAGGTGACGCGCTGAGGCCTGGCCCGCCGGGCTTCCATGTACCTGCCGCGACATTTTACCGAGTCCGACGGGCCGCGCGTCGATGCGCTGATCCGCGACTACGGTTTCGCCACGCTGGTCAGCCCGGGAGCGGACACACTGCAGATCACGCATGCGCCGCTGCAATGGAACCGCGCCACGCGCGAGTTGCTGGGACATCTTGCCGCGGCCAACCCGCACGCAATGCTGTTGCGCGATGAGGCGCCGGTCACGGTGCTGATCCACGGCCCGCACGGCTATGTTTCACCGACCTGGTATGTCGATGAAAACCCGCGCGTGCCGAACGTGCCGACCTGGAACTACGCCGCGGTGCATCTCGCCGGCCGCGCCCGCGCGATCGACGATCCGGCCGCGAAATGGCAACTGGTTCGCGACCTGGCCGCGCAATACGAATCGGGCGCGAACGCCTGGAACCCGGGAGCGTTCGACGACCACGCCGCAAAACTCGGCGCCATCGCCTGCTTTGCCATCCGCGTGGAGTCGGTCGAAGCCAAGTTCAAGCTCTCGCAGAACCGTTCGCCGGCCGACCAGCGGGCGGTGATCGCGCGACTGGAAGCGTCCGCGCATCCCGATGCGGTGGCGATGGCGGCGCTCATGCGCGGGAATCTGGAGAACCGCGAAGGCTGACGGCGGCGCGCGCTGCCGCGGCTCAGCCGGCCAGCTTTTTCTTCAGCAGCTCGGTGACCTGCCCCGGGTTGGCCGTCTTGTTGGACGCCTTCATCACCTGCCCGAACAGCGCGTTGAGCGCCTTGTCCTTGCCGGCGCGGTATTCCTCGACCGCCTTGGGGTTGGCGGCGATGGCGGCGTCGACCAGCTTTTCGATGGCCGCGCTGTCCGAGACCTGCTTCAGGCCCTTGGCGGCGATGATGGCATCGACGTCCGTTTGCAACGCGTCGCTCCACATGAAGTCGAATACATCCTTTGCGGCCTTGCCGGAAATGGTGTTGTCCTGGACGCGCTGCAGCAACTTGGCAAAGCGGTCGGCGCTGATCGGTGCATTCTTCCAGTCGATCCCGGCACGATTGAGCGCGGCGCTGAACTCGCCGACCATCCAGGTCGCCGCCAATTTCGGCGCGCCGCCCAGCGCCGCAACCAGGGCTTCGAAATACCCGGTCATCGACCGCGACAGGGTAATGACCCGCGCGTCGGCTTCGGCAATGCCCAGTTCCGCGACAAAGCGCTGCCGCTTTTGCTCCGGCAGCTCGCCCATCGTTTCGCGCACCGCGGCCACCCACTCGCGCGACACCGCCACCGGCAGCAGGTCCGGATCGGGGAAGTAGCGATAGTCCATCGCATCTTCTTTCGAGCGCATCGAGCGGGTCTCGTTGCGCTCGGCGTCATAGAGACGCGTTTCCTGCACCACGCTGCCGCCATCCTCGATCAGTTCGATCTGCCGGCGGATTTCGTGGTCGATGGCCTTTTCCAGGAAGCGGAAGGAATTGACGTTCTTGATTTCGGCACGCGTGCCGAGCCTGGTATCGCCCACGCGCCGCACCGAGACGTTGGCGTCGCAGCGAAACGAGCCTTCCTGCATGTTGCCGTCGCAGATGCCGATCCAGGTGACGATGCCGTGCAGCGCCTTGGCGTAGGCAACCGCCTCTTCGGCCGAGTGCATGACCGGCTCGGTGACGATCTCGAGCAGGGGCGTGCCCGCGCGATTGAGGTCAATGCCGGAAACGCCGGGCGTTTCCAGCCCCTCGTGCAGCGACTTGCCGGCATCTTCCTCAAGGTGCGCGCGGGTCAGCTGGATGCTCGAACGCTTGCCGCCGACCTCGATGTCGACCTGGCCGCCGGTGACGATGGGCAGTTCGTATTGCGAGATTTGGTAGCCCTTGGGCAGGTCGGGGTAGAAGTAATTCTTGCGCGCGAACACCGAGCGTAGCGCGACGTGCCGGTCGGAGCCGCCGTTGACGGCGAGGCCGAACTTGATGGCGCATTCGACCGCGGCGCGATTCAACACCGGCAGCGTGCCAGGCAGTGCCAGGTCGACGGCGTTGGCCTGCGTGTTGGGCGCGGCGCCGAACGCGGTGGGCGCCGTCGAAAAGATTTTCGAGGCGGTCGTCAGCTGGACGTGCGTCTCCAGCCCGATCACGGCCTCCCAGCCTTGCCGGATCATGCCGCACCTCCCGGCATGCGCGCGTGCCAGTGGGTCAGCATCTGGTAGCGGTGGGCGATCGACAGCATCCTCGCCTCGTCGAAGTGCTGGCCGATGATCTGCAGGCCGACCGGCAAGCCGCGGCCATCGAAGCCGCAGGGCACCGACATTCCCGGCAGGCCCGCCAGCGAAACGCCGAGCGTGTAGATGTCCTCGAGGTACATCGCCACCGGGTCGGCGGATTTTTCGCCGAGCTTCCACGCCGTGTCCGGCGACACCGGCCCCATGATCACGTCGACGTCGCGGAACGCAGCCTGGAAATCCTCGCCGATCAGCCGCCGCACCTTCTGCGCCTTCAGATAATAGGCGTCGTAATAGCCGTGCGAAAGCACATAGGCACCGGTGAGGATGCGGCGCTTGACCTCGCGACCGAAGCCCTCGTCGCGCGAGCGCGCGATCAGGTCGTTGAGGTCGCGGTAGCTGTCGGCGCGGTGGCCGTAGCGCACGCCGTCGAAGCGCGACAGGTTGGAGGACGCCTCGGCCGGGGCGATCACGTAATAAACCGGGATCGACAGGGCGGTGCGCGGCAGGTGGATGTCGATCACGGTTGCGCCGCGGCGGACGAATTCGTCGAGCGCCGCGCGCACCGTCTCGCGCACCCCGGCGTCGAGGCCTTCGCCGAAAAACTCATTGGGCACACCGATGCGCAAACCGGCAAACTCCTTGCCTGGCGTGGCGTTCCGGGCATTTTCGGCCTGAAAGGCGCGCCAGATCTGGGGTTTTTCGCCCCTGTCTTCATGGCTGGTCGAATCCTTCGCGTCGAAGCCGGACATCGCCTCGAGCAGCAGGGCGCAGTCTTCCGCGGTTCGGGCCATCGGCCCGCCCTGGTCGAGGCTGGAGGCAAAGGCGATCATGCCGTAGCGCGACACCCGGCCGTAGGTCGGCTTGATCGCGGTGATCCCGCACATGGC
>DASUDU010000184.1:0-2040 GCA_036275435.1 Usitatibacteraceae bacterium
GCGGCATGCCGGCCGCGCCGGCCCACTCGAGGCCTACTCGATCAACACCGCCGCACCGCTGCAAGCCAAGTTCATGCGCGCGCGCAAGGACATGCCGGGCTCACCGGTGGCCGACATTTCGCACGCTTTTCATTTCGACGCCGGGCTTTACGCGCGGTACCTGCGCGCCTACGCCGAGCAGCGCGGTGTTCGGCGCACCGAGGGCAAGATCGTAAGCGTCAGCCAGCGTGCACCCGACGGGTTCATTGACGCCGTGGTGACGGAAAGCGGCGAGCGCATCGCCGGCGACTTTTTCATCGACTGCTCGGGGCTGCGCGGACTGCTGATCGAGCAGACCCTGAAAGCCGGCTTCGAGGACTGGTCGCACTGGTTGCCGATGAACCGCGCCCTGGCGATTCCTTGTGAGTCGGCCGGCCCCCTGCTGCCGATGACGCGTTCCACCGCCCATTCAGCGGGTTGGCAATGGCGCATCCCGCTGCAGCACCGCACCGGCAATGGCCACATCTACTGCAGCAGTTTCATGGAGCAGGACGAGGCGACGCGCATCCTCCTGGCAAACCTCGACGGCAAGCCATTGGCCGATCCGCGGCCGCTGAAATTCACCACCGGTCGGCGCAGGCAGTTCTGGGTCGGCAACTGCGTGGCGGTCGGCCTGTCGAGCGGCTTTCTCGAGCCGCTCGAGTCGACCAGCATCCACCTGATCCACACCGCGGTCTCGCGCATCATCAGTTTCTTTCCGCACGCCGGTTTCGACGCCGCCGACATCGCCGAATACAATGCGATGACGCAATGGGAATACGAGCGCATCCGCGACTTCCTCATCCTCCACTACAAGGCCACCGAGCGCAACGATTCGGAGTTCTGGAACTACTGCCGCACGATGTCCATCCCGGAAACGCTGCAGCGCAAGATCGACCTGTTCCGCAGCAACGGGCGGGTCTTCCGGGATCTGCAGGAACTGTTCGCCGAGCCGAGCTGGTTGCAGGTGATGATCGGCCAGCGCATCATGCCCCAAGGCTATCACCCCTTCGCCGACCTGCGTTCCGAGGACGAGGTCGATGCCTATGTCCGCGACGTGGCGAACGTTATCGCCAAGTGCGTCAACGTGATGCCGACGCAAGCCGCGTTCATCGCCGAGCACTGCGCTGCGAAGCCGTCATGAGTCACGCGCTTCGCATCGAACCCGCGACAGGCGTGGGCGAGAGCACTGTCGTGCGCGGCGGCTTCGTCGTCGAGGGCAATGAATCGTGGTACCGAATCGACGGCTGCGACCAGCTTGACCCTTTTTTCATGGTGCTGGCGGGCGACAGCGACCTTTGGGCCTACATTTCGACTGCCGGTTCGCTGTCCGCCGGCCGGCGCGATGCCGACGGGGCATTCTTCCCCTACGAGACCGTCGACAAGATCCACTTGCGCAGCGAGCACACCGGCCCGCGCACCTGGATCCGTATTGCCAGCGGCCGGCAACCGGAGCTCTGGCAACCGTTTTCGCCGCGACTGGACACGCCTGCGGGCGAACGATCCATCTGGAAGAACCTGACCGGCACGCGCATTCGCTTTCGCGAGGTGCACCGATCGGGCACGCTGGCTTTTCAATACGAATGGTTTACGTCCGCATCGTTGGGACTGGTCCGTTCGGCGCGCCTGGAGTCCTTGGGCAATCCTGCCCGCGTTTCGGTGCTAGATGGCGTGCTGAACCTGCTTCCCCCGGGGATCGGTGTCGACCTGTCGAATCGGATGAGCAGCCTGACGGACGCTTACAAATGGAACGAGTCGGCAGCGGGCGGGCGCATGGGGCTGTTCACGATCTACGCGCAGATCTGGGACCGGGCAGAGCCAAAAGAGTCCCTTTCCGCTCTGGCCGCCTGGCATACGGGCCTGCCGCCGGACTCCAAGACCCTCCTTTCTGCGAAGCAAGTGGAGGCGTTCTGCCGCGGCGGACGCATCGAGGCCGAAACGCTGACCCGGGGCCGCCGTGGCGCCTTTCTTGCCAGCTTCGAGGCTGACGTCGATCGCAATGGCATCGAGTGGCACACCGTG
>DASUDU010000185.1:0-14938 GCA_036275435.1 Usitatibacteraceae bacterium
AGCGAGATCCTCGGCATCCGTCGCGCGGTCGCGGCGCGCATGCTGGAGGAAAGGCCCGACCTGTTTGTCGGCATCGACGCTCCGGATTTCAACCTCGGCCTGGAGCGCAAGCTCAAGCGCGCCGGTATCCCGGCTGTCCACTATGTGAGCCCGTCGATCTGGGCGTGGAGGGGGGAGCGCATTCAGCGTATCAAGGAATCGGTCGATCACATGCTCACGGTATTTCCCTTCGAGCCGCAGATCTATGAGCGGGCTGGCGTCCCGGCGACCTTTGTCGGCCATCCGACCGCGGATGTGATTCCGCAGGCGCCGCAGCGCGAGAACGCGCGCGAGCAACTGCGCCTCAAGGAAAGCCAGCTGGTCTTCGCCCTGCTCCCGGGCAGCCGGCAAAGCGAGCTCGAATACCACGCCGAGTTGTTCCTCATGACCGCGAAGCTGCTGCACGGCGAGTTTCCCGCAGCGCGCTTTCTGGTTCCACTGACCACGCGCGAGACGCGCACCCAGTTTGAAACCGCAATGTGGAAATGCGGCGCGCAGGAATTGCCGATGCAGATCCTGTTCGGCCACGCCAACCTCGCGCTTGCCGCCGCAGACGCAGCGCTCGTGGCGAGTGGCACGGCAACCCTCGAAGCGGCGCTGTTGCGCTGTCCCCACGTCATCGCCTACCGGCTGTCGGCAACCACCTACCGGTTGATGAAACGCAAAGCGTACCTGCCTTGGGTGGGCTTGCCCAATATCCTGGCCAACGAGTGGCTGGTCCCGGAACTATTGCAGGACGACGCGACGCCCGAGCACCTGGCAACCGCGGTGGGCAACTGGATCCGCCATCCGGCGGCGGCCGCGGCGGTACGCGAGCGTTTTGCCTCGATCCACGCGAGCCTCGCTGTGGGAAACGGCGCCCGTGTTGCCCAGGCGCTGGCGCCGTTCCTCGAACGCGCGCCGCGCAAGGCAGCCTGAATGCAAGGCGCCCTGCGCTGCTGCGGAGTCGACGAGGCCGGCCGTGGTTGCCTTGCCGGCGATGTCTTTGCCGCTGCGGTGATCCTCGACCCGGCGCGGCCGATCGACGGCCTGGCCGATTCCAAGCAATTGACAGCGCGCCGGCGCGAGGCGCTGTCGTTGCAGATTCACGAGCGCGCGCTGGCCTGGAGCGTGGCCCGCGCGAGCGTGGCCGAAATCGACGCGATCAATATCCTCCAGGCCAGCCTGCTGGCGATGTCGCGCGCAGTTGCCGGCCTGCCGGTGGTGCCCGACGAAGTCCTCGTCGACGGCCTCCACGTGCCATCCGGCCTGCCGCAAGGCGTACGCGCGCGGGCCGTGGTCGACGGTGATCAACTCATCGCCGAGATTTCAGCCGCCTCGATCCTGGCCAAGACCGCGCGGGATGCCCGGATGCGGGAATTGCACGAGCAATTCCCGCAGTACGATTTCGCGCGCCACAAGGGATACGGTACGCGTGCGCACCTGCAGGCCCTGGCCGTGCACGGCCCATCCCCGCTGCATCGGCGCAGCTTTGCTCCGGTGCGCGATTGCGTTGTCCAAGTGCGGCTGGCATGGTAGCACCCGGCATGAAAACTCCTTTACTGACGTGGTTTTTCTGGCGAAATGGCCTGGAAAGCCTCGCCAGTGCGGGGTTTTTACTTTCTACCATATTGGCCGGCTGGCGTCCCCGCGGAGCACCAGCCGGTTCGTGCGCGCGGCAAATCGAAGCGGCACGCGACGATTGGCGCGAGCATTGCCGACTCGCTGCGACAATCGAAAACCTCCGCCGCTGTCCCAGCCGCCGATGAAAACAATCCGCTCCAAGGACAATCCGCTGGTCAAGGAGCTGGCCGGGTTGGCGCATTCGGCGCGCGTGCGCAAGAAGTCCGGTCTCACCGTGCTTGATGGCCTGCATCTGGTCAGCTCGTATCTCGATACCGGGGCGGCGCTGGAAACATTGTGCATTGCCGAGTCGGCAGCTGGCGGCGCCGAGGTGGCGACACTCCTCGCTCGGGATCGCCTGGGCGCCGCGCATGTGCTGGCAGACAATCTCATGGCCGCGCTGTCCGGCCTGGATTCGCCCGCGGCGGTCATCGCCGTGGTCAGGACGCCACTGTCCCGGCCGGCGAGCGATCGCGCCGACGTGCTGCTGCTCGACAATGTCCAGGACCCAGGCAATGTCGGATCGCTGATTCGCAGCGCGGCCGCAGCCGGCTTCCAGGATGTGCTCGCCACCCACGGCACGGCGTTTCTCTGGTCGCCGAAAGTGCTGCGCGCCGGGCAGGGTGCGCACTTCTCGCTGAACCTGATCGAGGGTGCGGACGCCCAGGCGTTTCTCATGGCTTACCGCGGCAGGTCGGTCGCCCTGGTTGCCGGGCAGGAAGGGCAGCCGAACCTGTATGGCCAGGACTTGCGTAGCCCGATTGCGCTGATGATCGGCAATGAAGGGACCGGCCTTGGACCCGCGCTTGCTGCGGCCGCGACGGTGCGCGCCCACATTCCCATGCCGGGCCGGATTGAGTCGCTCAACGCCGCCGCTGCCGGGGCGATTGCGCTGTTCGAATGCGTGCGACAGCGCATGACTATCAGCTCTTCGGGCAAGCAGGGGCATCGGCGATGAATGCGCCGCGGCAATACCGTTACTACGAGTTCGTGATGGTCGCGTTCGTGGTGGTGCTGGTTTGCTCGAACTTGATCGGACCGGCCAAGATCGCGCAAATCGACGCGCCCTTGCTTGGCACCTTGACCTTTGGCGCGGGTGTGCTGTTCTTCCCGATTTCCTATGTCTTCGGCGACATCCTCACCGAAGTCTATGGCTACGCACGCTCGCGGCGCGTCATCTGGGCCGGCTTCGCCGGACTGGCGTTTGCCTCGCTCATGGCGTGGGTGATCGTCGCGCTGCCTCCAGCCCCGTTCTGGCAGAACCAGGCTGCCTACGAGACGGCCTTTGGCACCACCTGGCGCATTTCGCTGGCCTCGCTGATCGCGTTTTCCTGCGGCGAGTTCGTCAATTCCTTCGTGCTGGCGAAAATGAAGATCCTCACCCAGGGCCGTTGGCTGTGGACCCGGACGATCGGCTCGACGATTTTCGGCGAAGGGGTGGATTCGCTGCTGTTCTATCCCCTCGCGTTCTGGGGTGCCGGAATCATCCCGGATGACAAGTTGCCCACCGTCATGCTGGCGCAATTCGTCACCAAAGTCGCGGTGGAAGTGCTGTTCACGCCTGTTACCTACCGCGTCGTCGCCTGGCTCAAGCGCGTCGAGCATGAGGACTACTACGACCGCGAAACCGACTTCACGCCCTGGTCGCTGAAGGTGTAGCGCGGTTCCCGGCGGCGTAGTGGCAAGGAGTGCGATTGTCCCATCCGCGGCATGGCAAACTGCCGCGCGTCATCAGCCGGCGCTGGTGAATGGCGTGGAGCAGTTCCAGCACAATTCGAATTGTCCCGGCGAGGACTCGCCACACTTGCCGCAGACACGCAGGGTTTCGTCCTTGCGCCGGCTCTCGTACTCGGCGATGACCTGTCGCGCATGGCCTTCCTGGTGGTCTCGCTCGATCCACACCTGGGGGTATGCGGAAGCAACCGGAACCTCGCCCAGCGCGGACATGGCGTGTTCGTTGAGGATCGTCGCGACCACGCCGGCGTTCCCCAGCAGGTCGCGCACCAGGTACGCTTCCGGCAGGTTCGTGGCGGCGTAGATTTTTTTCATGTTGCGGGGCGGGCGGGCGAAAAAAAACCGCGACGCTGCCCTGTCGCGGTTTTCGGTGGATGGTCGCGATTAGAAGTCGACCGAGACGCTTGCCGTGACGCCATCCTGCTTGACGCTGTCCTTGCTCGACACACTGGTGTAGACCACGGACAGGCCGATGCGCTCGGCCAGGCGGCCGCGCACGCCGAGCGACCCGGTGACCCACTTGCTGTCGGGGCGGTATGCCGGGATGTCGTAGGTATTGCCCGAGGTGACCGAAAGCGGGTTGGCTGAAACGAAACGCTCGTCGTTGCGGTTTTCCTTTTCCATGGCCACGCGCACGAACGGCGTGAAGGCGCCCATTGGCAGCGAGGCGCGCACACCGACGCCGGTGACCTGCGAGTCGCGCCGCTGGTCCATGATCTTCAGGTTTGCCGAGCCCGCGTTGGCTTCGCTGAAGCCGTTGACATCGACGCTTTGCGCCGTGTGGGAAAGGAATGGGCCGATCGACAGCTTGCCCAGCGCGAAGTCGTAACCGGCCATGAAGCTGGCCGAGCTGTTTGCGCCCTTGGTGTCCGAAGTGGCCGTGCGGCTGACTGGCCCAAGCTGGACGTTTCGGCGCACGTTGTCGAACTTCAGGTTGGCGATTGAGGCCGTCAAGCTGCCGTAGAAGCCGCCCCAGCGGCCACTGGCGAACGCGGACAGGGTGTTTTCCTTGACGTCAAATTGCCCGACGCTGCCCAGCCGCGATTCACCCTTGACCGTACCGACTGCCAGGCCGACGGAAGCGTCTTCCGAGGCGCGCATCGACACACCGACGGTCACCGCCTTGTTCTTGGTGTCGGTCTGCGGCGACAGCGTATTGCGGGAAATGTCGTACTTGCTGCCTTCGGCTGCAGCAAAGGCGGTGATCTTGCCCATCGGCGCGGCCTTGCCTTGCTGCAGGCCTTCCTCGAGCGTGCGGATATGCGCCGCGCGCATCGCCAGGGGCGTCTCGCCCATCGTCGAATAGGCGTTCGGGCCCTCGATCAGGCTGGTGACAAAATCGGCGACGATCTTGTGCGCGCCGGTGGTCGGGTGCACGCCGTCGGCAAACAGGTAGGACGTCGCGGCTCCGGCGGGGATGTTGGCAGCCGAGCAGGTCAACGATGAGCTTCCTGCCGGAAGGCAGGCCGGCGTCGTGATGTTGGTGAAGCCGAAGGCGCTGGCATTGGCCCGCACATCCGTGAGCAGCGCAAATGCATCAACCGGAATGACCTTGACCCCGGTGGCCTGAAGGCCGGTAAACAGGGTCACGTTGTAGCCGGCGGAAAGCGCCGTGACCGAACCGGCCAGCGGGCCGGCGAACTGCGGTGTCGCACCCACATCGGGAATGTTGAACACCAGGATGTAGCGCGCTCCGGCGGCACGCAGGCGGGCGATCTGGGCGATTTCCGCGTTGGCTGCGGCCAGAACGTTGCTTTGCAGTGTCGCCTGGTCGATGGCGCCGGCCTGGAACAGTCCCAAGTTCGAGAACAGGTCGTTGGCACCAACCCAAACCGCATACAACGCGTTCGGGTCGGCGGTGCCATTGCGCGGCGTCAGGAATTCCGTGATCTGGGTCGACACCGGACGCTGTGCGCCCCCCGGACCAACCAGGCTGGCCGGCGAAGGCAGGGCAACCCGCATGCCGCCTTGCGCGTAATTGCCGCCACCCGCATTGCTCGGCGCGCCGTTGCCGCCGTAGGTCGTGGCGATCAGTTCAGCCCAGACGGGTCCCGGGTTGGTGGTGAAGCGGCCCAGCGCGGCTGCGGCCGCTGCGCTGCCCAAGGCAACGGACAGCCCCGGCCGGTAGGTGCCGGCGTCGGAGAGGGAATCGCCAAAGACGTAGACGCCGCTAAAAGGCACCGCGGAGGCGCCGGTTGCCGCGGTCGCGAGAACGCCGGCAACCAAGGCAGGAATGAGTTTTTTCTTGAGCGACATGAGGGCTCCTGTCAAGGGATGGGAAATTCGAGTTTTCGGCGGCTGGCGCCAACCGCGGAATCATGGCACAAACAGGGGCCAATCTCAATGAAAATGCCACATTCGTCGGCATCCGCGCAACACCAGGCCTTGCGCCGACGGCGGATCCGCCGCCTAGTAAACGCGCCGGTCCAGCTGTGCCTCATGCAGCAGGAACGTCGCCAGTTCCTCGATGCTTTTCGTCGTGGAGTTGAGGAACAGGATGCCGGAGCTGGTCATCAGCTGCTCCGCGGCCTTGACTTCCCACTGGCAGTTTGCCAGCGACGCGTACTTGCTGTCCGGCTTGCGCTCCTGGCGGATGGTCTGCAGGCGCTCCGGAACAATAGTAAGGCCCCAGACCTTGTGCTTGAGGGGCAGCAGGACGCCGGGAAGCCTCATCTTTTCCAGGTCTTCCGGGATCAGCGGATAGTTTGCCGCCTTGACGCCAAACTGCAGCGCCAGGTAGAGGCATGTCGGGGTCTTGCCGCTGCGCGAAACGCCGACCAGGATGATGTCGGCCTCGTCGAGGTTGCGATTGGTCACGCCGTCGTCGTGCGCCATCGTGTAATTGACGGCTTCGATGCGCTTGTTGTAGTCGCGCACGTTCCCGGCCGAATGGGAACGACCGACCGCGTGGGCGGATTTGACACCCAGCTCGGCCTCGATCGGCACGATAAAGCTGTCGAACAGGTCGAGCACCATCGCGTTGGCTGTTGCGATTTCGTTGCGCAGTTCGTCCTTCATCAGGGACGTGAACACCAGCGGGCGCTTGTTCGATTCGCGCCGTGCCGCCTCGATCTGGGCCACGACTGATCGCGCCTTTTCCAGGGTGTCGACGAATGGCAGAGTCTGCTTGCGAAATTCTACCGTGTCGAACTGGGTCAGCAGCGAGCTGCCGAGCATCTCGACAGTGATGCCGGTTCGATCGGAAACAAAGAAAACCGTGCGGCGATGCGGCATATCAATGGTCGTGGATTGGTTGCTCGGCTATAATTCTAGTCGCTTTTGCAGTGCAGCAAATCGGCCCCGGTCGCGGGGCTGCCTTCCGATCCCTCGCCACCCGGAGCGCCGCACACCATGGCTTCCCTCGTCCAGCCGCTTTCTTCCCTGCGCAAACACGATGTTGCCACTGTGGGTGGCAAGAATTCCTCGCTGGGCGAACTGATCAGCCAGCTGTCCGGGGCGGGCGTGCGTGTCCCCGGAGGGTTTGCCACGACTGCCGCGGCCTACCGCGAGTTCCTCGATTTCAACGGCCTGACCGGGAAAATCAACGCGTTGCTCGATGTACTCGATGTCGACAACCTGGCCGCGCTGAACCAGGCGGGCCAGACTATCCGCGACTGGGTGTCCACCGCGCCGTTCCAGCCTGCGCTCGAGTCGGCAATCCGCGAAGCGTATGCGGCGCTGACCAAGGATGACTCCGGCGCCTCGTTTGCGGTGCGCTCCTCGGCCACCGCCGAGGACTTGCCGGATGCCTCGTTTGCCGGGCAACAGGAGACCTTCCTCAACATCAGGGGCATCGACAACGTTCTGGAGGCGATTCGCCACGTATTTGCTTCGCTCTACAACGACCGGGCGATTTCCTACCGGGTGCACCGCGGCTTCGTCCACGCCGAGGTTGCGCTGTCGGCGGGGGTGCAGCGGATGGTCCGTTCCGACAGCGGTGCGGCCGGAGTGATGTTTTCGCTCGACACCGAATCGGGTTTTCGCGATGTCGTGTTCATCACGTCCAGCTACGGTTTGGGCGAGATGGTCGTCCAGGGCGCGGTGAATCCGGATGAGTTCTATGTGTCCAAGTTCTGCCTTGCCAACGGGCGTCCGGCGGTGCTGCGCCGTTCCCTCGGCACCAAGGCGGAGAAGATGGTATTCGCCGATCACGCCGCTGCCGGCAAGTCGGTGGCGCGCGAGCCAGTGGCTCCCGCCGAGCGGGAACGGTTTTCCCTGAACGATGCCGATGTCGAGGAATTGGCCCGGTATGCCGTCGCCATCGAGAAGCACTACGGGTGCCCGATGGACATCGAGTGGGGCAAGGACGGGGGAGACGGCAAGCTTTATATCCTGCAGGCGCGCCCGGAAACCGTGAAATCGCAGGAAAGCAAGGGCGATACCTTGACCCGGTACCGGATCGACAAGGGCGCCGAGAAAATCGCCGAAGGCCGCGCCATCGGAAGCAAAGTCGGTACCGGTCCAGCCCGCGTCATCCATGGCGTCGATGAGATCAGCCGCTTCCGCGATGGCGACGTTATCGTCACCGACATGACCGACCCGAACTGGGAGCCGGTGATGAAAAAGGCGTCTGCGATCGTCACCAATCGCGGCGGACGGACCTGCCACGCGGCGATCATCGCCCGCGAGCTGGGTGTTCCCGCCGTGGTCGGTTGCGAAAACGCCACCGAACTGATTCAAGAAAATGAAATCGTCACGGTCAGCTGTTGCGAGGGGGACACCGGTAACATCTATCGCGGGCAGGTGCCGTTCGAGGTGCAGACGGTCGCATTGTCCAACATGCCGAAGATTCCGGTGAAAATCGCCATGAATGTCGGCAACCCGGAACTGGCGTTCGATTTTGCCCAACTGCCCAACGAGGGCGTCGGACTGGCGCGGCTCGAGTTCATCATTTCCAACACCATCGGTGTGCACCCGAAGGCCTGTCTCGAATACGACCGCCTGCCGCCGGACCTGAAGGAACAGGTGGCGCGGCAGTCTCGCGGTTATGCCACCCCCGTCGATTTCTACAGGCAGAAGATGATCGAGGGCGTTGCCACGATCGCGGCGGCGTTCTGGCCGAAGAAGGTCATCGTTCGCCTTTCCGACTTCAAGTCCAACGAGTACCGCAACCTCATTGGCGGCCCGCGTTACGAGCCACAGGAAGAAAACCCGATGTTGGGCTTCCGCGGCGCGGCGCGCTACATCGCGACTTCGTTCCGCGACTGCTTCCGCCTCGAGTGTGAGGCGATGAAGGCGGTGCGCGACACCATGGGACTGACCAATGTCGAGTTGATGGTGCCGTTTGTCCGCACGCTCGCGGAAGCCGACGGCGTGATCGACATCATGAAGCGCTACGGCCTCGAGCGCGGCAAAAACGGCTTGCGCATCGTGATGATGTGCGAGATCCCCTCGAATGCCCTGCTGGCCGACGATTTCCTGCAGCGCTTCGATGGCTTTTCGATCGGGTCCAACGACATGACGCAGATGACGCTGGCGCTCGACCGCGATTCGGGGTTGGTCATGGATTCGTTTGACGAGCGCAACCCGGCCGTCAAGTGCATGCTGTCGATGGCGATCCGCGCCTGCCGCAAGCACGGCAAGTACGTGGGCATCTGCGGACAGGGTCCCAGCGACTTTCCCGACCTTGCGCAGTGGCTGATGGCCGAGGGCATCGAGTCGATGTCGCTCAACCCCGATACCGTGGTGGAGACCTGGCTTTACCTGGCGGGCAAGAAGTAGTCCGATGCTGGACTGGCAGTTTTCGCGCTTCGACCGCTTGCCGATTCGAGACTGGTACACGGCCTCTGCGCTGCGCGTGGACATCTTTGTTCTGGAGCAGGATTGCCCGTTCCAGGACAATGATGGGGCCGACTTCGATTCATGGCACTTGCTGGGCTGGCATGGCGACGGAGCGTCCAGAACCCTTGCGGCGTATTGCCGGCTCGTCGACCCGGGGATCAAGTTCGACGAGCCTTCGATCGGCCGCGTCGTGACCTCGCGGCGTTTGCGCCGGATGGGTTTCGGCAAGGTGCTCATGGCCGAGGCGCTTCGCCGGCACGAGTCGCTCTACCCTGGACGTGCGAACCGTATCGGCGCGCAGCAGCGGCTGGAACGTTTCTACCGCGAGTTTGGCTACGAGACGGTCTCGAAGGTATACATGGAAGACGGCATACCCCACGTCGAAATGCTGCGGGCGCCGGCGAAGACCTGACAACTGGAAAGGATGAACAGATGGGCAAGGCACTGACTGGGAAAACAGCCCTGATCACGGGATCCACGAGCGGCATCGGACTGGGCATTGCCCGCGCATTCGCGCAGGCGGGTGCGGACGTGATGCTCAACGGCTTCGGCGATGCCAGCGAGATTGAGAAGACGCGGGCCGGCATTGCCGCCGAATTTGCGGTGAAGACGGCGTATTCGCCGGCCGACATGGGCAAGCCTGCAGAAATCACCGCAATGATCGCCGAGGCGGAAACCGTTCTCGGACGGCTGGATATCCTGGTGAACAATGCCGGCATCCAATTTGTTTCGCCCGTCGAGGAGTTTCCGCCGGAAAAATGGGATGCGATCATCGCCATCAATCTGTCCTCCGTTTTCCATGCAACGCGGGCCGCATTGCCCGGCATGAGGAAACGCGGCTGGGGGCGCGTAATCAACATTGCTTCCGCGCACGGGCTGGTGGCCTCGCCCAACAAGTCGGCGTATGTCGCGGCCAAGCACGGCGTGGTTGGATTCACCAAGTCGATTGCGCTGGAGTTGGCAGAAGCCGGGATCACGGCGAACTCAATCTGTCCGGGCTTTGTGCTGACGCCGCTGGTCGAAAAGCAGATTGTCGACTTGATGGCGCAAAAGAACCTGCCGCGTGAAACGGTGGTTCGCGACGTGCTGCTTGCGCCGCAGCCGACCAAGACCTTCGTGCAGATTGACCAGGTCGCCGCGCTGGCCCTGTTTCTGGCATCCGATGCGGCGCAGGCGATCACCGGCAGCGCGTATTCCATCGACGGCGGCTGGACGGCGCGCTGATGCCGGCCAAGGGCAAGCGCCTGCTGGTCACCGGCTTCGCGCCATTTGGCGGGGAGGCGATCAATCCGTCATGGGAAATCGTCAAGGCGCTGCCGGATGTGATGGCCGGTTACCGGATCGAGAAGCTGCGCGTGCCGGTTGAATTCGGCAAGTCGGTCGAGGTGGCGGCACGCGCCATCGACCGCTTCGCGCCGGAACTGGTGCTGTGTGTCGGCCAGGCCGGCGGGCGCTCGCGCCTTGCAGTCGAACGCATCGCGATCAACATCGATGATGCGCGCATCCCGGACAATGCCGGCAACCAGCATATCGACCAGCCAATTGATCCGGCCGCGCCATCGGCCTACTTCTGCACGGTGCCGATCAAGGCGATGGTGGCTGCCATGCTCAAGGCCGGCGCACCGGCCGAGGTCTCCAATTCGGCCGGCACTTACGTCTGCAACCACCTGATCTTCGGGGTGTTGCATCATCTGGCACTCACGCGCGCGGCGACGCGTGCCGGCTTCATTCATGTGCCGTATGCCGAATCGCAGATCCTCGACAAGCCGGGGACTGCCGCGCTGTCCCTGGCCACCATGTCTGCTGGCGTCAAGGCGGCCATCATTGCGGCGGCGCGCCGCCGCGCCGATCTCAAACTGGTTGGCGGTCAACTGCACTGACTGCCGACGCAACCCTGGAGCTTGCCATGAACAAGGTTTTCCCCGATGCGAAGTCCGCGCTTAGCGGTCTGCTGAAAGACAACATGACCATCGCTGCCGGCGGGTTCGGCCTTTGCGGCATCCCGGAAAATCTCATTGCGGCCCTGGTCGAAAGCGGCGTCAAGGGGCTGACCATTGCCGGCAACAACGCCGGGGTCGACGATTTCGGCATGGGCCTGCTGTTGAAAACCCGGCAGGTTCGCAAGGTCATCGCGTCGTATGTTGGCGAGAACAAGGAATTCGAGCGTCAGGTCCTCGCCGGCGAACTTGATCTGCAGCTGGTCCCGCAGGGAACGCTTGCAGAGAAGTTCCGTGCCGGGGGCGCGGGTATTCCTGGTTTCTACACGCGCACGGCGTTCGGAACCAAGCTGGCCGAAGACAAGCACACCCACAACTTTCACGGCAAGGAGTACGTACTCGAGGAGGCGATCCGCGCAGATCTTTCCATTGTGAAGGCATGGAAGGGTGACAAGTCCGGGAACCTGGTGTTCCGCAAGACCTCGCGCAACTTCAATCCAATGATTGCGACTTGCGGACGCGTCACCGTGGCGGAAGTCGAGCACCTTGTGGAAGTCGGCGAACTTGACCCGGACCAGGTGCATACCCCGGGAATCTACGTCGACCGCATCATCCAGGGGCCGGCGTATGAAAAACGCATCGAATTTCGCACCGTGCAGGGCGCAGCCACCTCAAAGAAGGACTCGCCGATCCGCGATCTGATGGCCAAGCGTGCTGCGATGGAATTGCGCGACGGCTATTACGTCAACCTGGGAATCGGCATCCCGACGCTGGTGGCCAACCACATCCCGGCGGGGATGAAGGTGACGCTACAAAGCGAAAACGGCCTTCTGGGCATCGGACCATTCCCCGCGGAGGACCAGGTGGATCCGGACCTGATCAATGCCGGCAAGCAGACCATTACGACGCTGGCAGGCTCCAGTTTCTTTTCCAGTGCCGATTCCTTCGGCATGATCCGCGGCGGGCACATTGACCTGTCGATTCTCGGAGGCCTCGAGGTTGCGGAAAACGGTGACCTGGCCAACTGGATGGTGCCGGGCAAGATGGTCAAGGGCCCGGGCGGTGCGATGGACCTGGTTTCCGGCGTCCGGCGCGTCGTGGTGTTGATGGAACATTGCGCGAAGGATGGCACGCCCAAGGTGCTCAAGCAGTGCACCTTGCCATTGACCGGCAAGGGTGTGGTCGACCTGATCGTCACCGACCTGTGCGTATTCGAAGTACACCCGCTGACCGGCCTGGTCCTGACCGAATTGCATCCGGGTGTGACGCTTGAGGAAGTCACCGCCAAGACCGGAGCAGCTTTTCGCGTTGCGCTCAAGCCTGCGTAGGCGTGCCCGCTACCACTCCGGTTGGAATGTCGTGTGGCCGATGGCAAATCGGCGCATCAGCGATTCGTTGAGCCGGACGACCAGGTCCGTGTAGTTGGCCACTGCGTCCTCCTGCAGGACCAGATGCGCAGTCAGGCAATTGAAGCGCTGGGAGATCTGCCAGGTGTGAACGTCGTGCATGTCGACGATTTCCGGAAACTCGGAAAGCACGTACAGGCGCACTTCGGCGACCTTGATCGGCGAGCCTTCGAGCAGCACATTCAGCGACTGGCCGATCAGTGACCATGCCCACTTCACGATCATTGCGGCTACCACCAGCGCCAGCAACGGGTCGATCAGAACCCAGCCGGTGAAGTGGACAACCGTCAATCCGGCAATGATCGCAATCGACGACAGCGTGTCGGTCAGCATGTGGAGGAATGCCGAACGGATGTTCAGGTTGGCCTGATCCCCCTTCATCAGGATCACGCCGGTCACGAGATTCACCAGCAGGCCCGCGATCGCGATGGCCAGCGTCGCCGAAACTTCGACCGGGGACGGTGTGATCAGGCGCGAAACGCCTTCGATAACGATCCACACGGCAGACAGCAGGATCGTCAGGCCATTGACAAAGGCGGCGAGGACTTCGATGCGTGAATACCCGAAGGTCCGCTCCGGGTCGGCAGGCCGCAACGACAGGCGCAAGGCGGCGTAACTCAGGGCCAGCGCAAAGGCATGGGTGAACATGTGCACACCGTCCGATACCAGTGCCAGCGAATGGGTCAGCAGGCCACCAACGACTTCGGCCACCATCATGGCTGCGGTGATGACGAGGGCGATCAGCAGAACCGCGCGGTCGCGGCCACGGGCCGGGCCGGGCGCCTTGCCAAGGTGGAATTGCCGATGGTGCGCTTCATGCCCGTGATGATGTCCATCCGGCGCCGCGTGGATCTCGACTGCGCCGGGTTCGATGGGAGCATGCGGCCCGCTGTGCGCACAGCGCGGTATCGTCGCCGGCGCCGGTGCGCGGCGATGTGCTTGCGCTTCCGCGGGCTTGTCGTGTTCGTGATGATCGTGCGGCATGATCCGGTTCCCGTGAACTAGCCCCAGGCCAACCCGGCGATGCCAAGCACCATGCCGGCCGCGGCAATCGTGCGCCGCGTCACGTCGCCCTCCTTGAGCGCGTGGGCGCCAAGCAGCGCGGCAAACAGGATTGCCAACTCGCGCGCCGGAGCAACATAGCTGACAGGCGTGGTGACCATGGCGGTGAGCACCAGGATATAGGATAGGGGACTCATAATGCCGATTGCAATGGCGGTGCGACGCTGAAGCCGCCAGGCGCCGGCGATCGCGTGCGGCTCGCGGCGCATGGTCAGCGGTACCAGCAGCAGGGTGCGTGTCAGGCCTGCTGCCCAGTCGAACACCACGGGGTGGATCAGGAACACTGCAACGGCCTGTTTGTCCCAAACCGTGTAGGTCGCAATGGTCACTCCGCACAGCAGCGCAAAGCCGACTGCGCCGTGTGCGCCACGGCGAAAGATCTCGCGCGGATTGCCCGTCAACAGCAGCGCGGAGATGCCGATCAGCAGCGCCCCGCCGAGGGCGAACGGGGTCATGTGTTCGCCGAAGAACAGCGTGGCAACAACGATCGTCAGCAGCGGGCCGGTCGAGCGCGCGAGCGGATAGACGACCGAAAGGTCTCCCCCCGAACGATAGGCCCGGTCGAGCAGCAGGAAGTAGGCAAGGTGAATGATGCCGCTGCCGATGACCATGGCGATGGCCTGCGGACCGATGCCGAAACCGCGCTCCACAATGAGGTAGATCGCCACCGGCGTCAGGAGTGAAACGCCGCAGATGGCTGACAGGGAAAGCACACCGATGCCGCCACCGCTCTTCTTGAGCAAGTAATTCCAGCCGGCGTGCAGCAATGCCGCCAGGACGACCAGAATCAGCGCGCTGGCGCTCACCGGTCGGAACTCATGCGCGATTCAAGGATCCAGCCCGCGGTGTCGGCATGGCGGCTGGGAAAGTGGCATGCCCGGTGTTGGCTGCCGCGCAACCGCATCAGAATTTCTCGGGGCGGAGGACGCCCACCTCGGCGAGGTACATGGAAATCGAATAGTTCTCGCAGTAGCGGTCGAGGATATGCCGGCTCAATCGATCCGCGACTTCGGCACTGCAGATCACCTCCATGCGAATGGAGCGGCTGCCCTCCCATTCGGCGTCGCGCTGGCGATGCATCCCCGCGCCCCGGACATCGCAGATCGTGTAGCCCTGTGCCCCGAACTGGCGGGCATCGTCGGCAAGGCGTTTTTCTAGGACCGCCTCGCTGATCACAACCAGCAGGGTCCTCAAGTGCGGTTGCATATCACGCTCCATATAGCCACTGGGCCATCAAGTGGTAACAGGGGATTCCGAGGGTCACGTTGAATGGAAAGGTGATCCCGAGCGCGCAGCCGATCGAGAGGGTCGGGTTGGCCTCGGGAATCGCAATCCGCATGGCCGCGGGAGCGGCAATATAGGACGCGCTCGCGGCCA
>DASUDU010000186.1:0-3129 GCA_036275435.1 Usitatibacteraceae bacterium
CCTGCAGGACGAATACCAGATGAGCTACATCTTCATCTCCCACGACCTTGCGGTGGTGAAATACATCTCCGACCAGGTGATGGTGATGAGCGAGGGGGATGTCGTCGAGGTCGCCAACTCGGATGACATCTACCTCAACCCACGCGAGGAGTACACCAAGAAGCTGCTGAGCTCGATTCCGAAGGGATGGCAGGCAGCGGCATAGGATAAAAGCGCAAAACTCCAAGTCCAGAGCGGTGTTTCGGGCAAAAATGCTTTGAAAGCCACGCCAGTCAACGACTTTTTCCGGGGAAAATTGCCACACTCATGCGTGCCTGCAACGCATGAGGCGCATCCCCGCTTCGCGGCACACAAAAAAAACGGCCGGAATCCCGGCCGTTTTTTCAAACGAATCGCCTTCGTCAATCAGTTGTCGATCTTGATGTTGGCGTCCTTGACGACCTTGCCCCATTTGGCGATTTCGCTGGAGATGAAGGCTCCGAATTCCTTCGGCGATTGTCCACCCGCGGTGGCTCCTGCGGCTGCCCATGCGGCCTTGATGTCCGGGTCATTCAAGGTCTTGACGGCCTCGGCGTGCATCCTGTCGAGAATCGGCTGCGGCGTGCCCTTGATCGCCCACAGCGCGTACCAGGTGGTCATGGTGAATTCCGGGTAGCCCAGCTCGACCATGGTCGGCACGTTCGGCAGCAGCGCGTTGCGCTCCCTCGAAGTCACGGCCAGGGGGTTGAGCTTGCCGCCCTTGATCTGCGCCGACGAGGAACCCAGGCCATCAAAGGCCAGGTCCACCACGCCGCCGAGGAGGTCCTGCATCATCGGGCCGATGCCCTTGTACGGCACGTGCACCATGTCGACGCCAGCCACGCGCTTGTACAACTCGCCGGCCAGATGGTGCGAGGCGCCCGATCCGGCCGAGCCGAAGTTGATCTTGCCCGGGTTGGCCTTCATGTAGGCCTTCAACTCGGCCTCGGTCTTGAACGGATGCTTCGGATGCACCACCAGCACATTCGGCACGTAGGCCAGCACCGTGACCGGGATGAAGTCCTCTTCCAGCTTGTAGGTCTTTTTCAGGTACAGCGATTCGGCGATGGTGTGGTGGATGGCGCCGACAAAAAACGTGTAGCCGTCGTTCGGTGCCTTGGCGGCAACCGCGGCACCGACGGTGCCGCCGGCGCCGCCGAGGTTTTCAATAATGATGCTCTGGCCGAGCGCGGCACCGAGCTTGGCGGCGAAGGGGCGCGCGAATACGTCCGTGCCTCCGCCGGCCGGGAACGGATTGATGAACTTGACGGGCTTGTTCGGCCAGGCCTGCGCGGATGCCAGGGAGGCAGACAAGGCCAACGGCAGCGCAAGCGCCGCGGCGAGGGTGCAAAGCAGGGTGCGACGTTTCATGACTCCTCCAGATGGATCGCCCTCTCTAGGGGCGGTTTGAACGAAAACTTACGCGGCGATTCTAGCCGGATTGGTGCCGGCGGACTTGCCGCTCAGGAACGCCATCGCTGCGGCCACGCCGCCGGCCTGGTGCGGCACGCCGGCTGCGGCCAGGCCCATCTCGACCCCGGCCAGCGTTGCCATCAGCGTCAGGTCGTTGAAATCGCCGAGGTGGCCGATGCGAAAGATCTTGCCCTTCAGGCGCCCCAGTCCCATGCCCAGCGACAGGTCGAAGCGCACGAGGATAGTGTGGCGCAACTGGTCGGCATCGATTCCGGGCGGCACCAGGATGGCCGTGAGCACGGGCGAAAACTCCGCCGGGTTCAGCGCCACGATCGGCAAACCCCACGCCGCAGCGGCGCGGCGGGTCGCCTCGGCGTGGCGCTGGTGGCGCGCAAAGACGTTTTCCAGTCCTTCCTCGTGCAACATCAGCAGCGCCTCGCGCAGGCCGTAGAGCAGGTTGGTCGCCGGCGTGTAGGGGAAATAGCCGGTCTTGTTGGCCTCGAGCATTTCCTGCCAGCCCCAGTAGGCGCGCGGCATTCCGGCCGAGGCGCTGGCGGCCATTGCCTTCTGCGAAATCGCATTGAACGACAGGCCGGGCGGCAGCATCAGGCCCTTTTGCGAGCCGCCGATGGTGACGTCGACACCCCATTCGTCGTGCCGGTAGTCGATCGAGCCGAGCGAGGAAATGGTATCGACCATCAACAGGGCCGGGTGCCCGGCGCGATCGATGGCGCGGCGCACGGCGGCGATATTCGAGGTAATGGCGGTGGAGGTCTCGTTGTGCACCACGCAGACGGCCTTGAAGGCGTGGGCCTTGTCTTCCAGCAGGCGCGCCTCGATTTGTGCGGCATCGACGCCGTGGCGCCAGTCGGTGTCGATCAGCTCGGGTTTGAGGCCCATCCGGGTCGCCAGCTTGAACCACAGGGATGCAAAGTGCCCGGTCTCGACCATGAGCACGCGATCTCCCGGGGAAAGCGTGTTGACCAGCGCCGCCTCCCAGGCGCCGGTGCCCGAGGACGGGTAGATCACCACCGGCTCGCGGGTGTTGAACACCGACTTGACCTGCTCCAGGACTTCGCGGCCGAGCACGCCGAATTCGGGGCCGCGGTGGTCGATGACCTGCCGGTCGATGGCGCGCAAAATGCGCTCGGGCACCGAGGTCGGCCCGGGGATTTGCAGGAAGTGGCGGCCTGCTCGATGCGGTACAAGGGGTGTGGAGGGCGACATGACTGATCCTGTTGTGCGAATTCCGTAGACTATGGGTGATTTCCGATCGAAACCATAACACCGGTCAATTCCGCCTTGTCCAACCACCAGTCAATACGCTTCATACCCGCTGGGTCGCCCGGGACGGCCGCGCACCCGCTTGCAGCGGCGTTGCAACGCGAGGTTGACGGTGAAATCCTGTTCGACGCGGCTTCGAGGGGGCGCTATGCCACCGACGCGTCGATCTACCAGGTCATGCCGGTCGGGGTGGTGGTTCCGCGCACTGCCGAAGCTGCGCGCACGGCGGTGCAGATCGCCGTCGAAGCCGGCGTGCCGGTTCTGCCGCGCGGTGCCGGCACCTCCCAATGCGGCCAGACCGTCGGCGCGGCGCTGGTGATCGACAACAGCAAGTACCTGAATCGCATCCACGCGGTCGATGCCGGATCGCGCCGCGCGGTGGTCGAGCCGGGACTGGTGCTCGACCAGCTCAAC
>DASUDU010000187.1:0-2241 GCA_036275435.1 Usitatibacteraceae bacterium
ATCGTCACCACGCCGCAGGACATCGCCCTGCTCGATGCGCGCAAGGGCCTGAAGATGTTCGAAAAGGTCGGCGTGCCGATCATCGGCATCGTCGAGAACATGGCCATGCACGTGTGCTCGAACTGCGGGCACATGGAGCACATCTTCGGGCAGGGCGGCGGAGCGAAGATGGCCAAGGACTACGGCATCGACCTGCTCGGATCGCTGCCGCTGGACATCAAGATCCGTGAACAGGCCGACGGCGGCAAGCCGACCGTGGTCTCGGAGCCCGACGGCGTGGTGGCGGGCATCTACAAGGATATCGCCAGGAAGTGCGCCGCCAAGGTCGCCAAGCAGTTGCAGGACCGCTCCAGCGTGTTTCCGAAAATCGTCGTGCAGAACACTTGACAGGGACTGTCGCGCTCGATAGCATACAGCGTATGACAACTCGACCGACTGGACCGGCGCGCGCCCGGTCCGCAACCCAGGCCAAAGCACGGACCCTGCCGGCGCGGCAGTCGCCGGCGGCCTACCGGGTTAACGCGCGTCTCGATCACGCGCAGGCCGGCAAGCTTGCTTATTTGGCCGAGCTGACCGGGCAGTCGACCTCGGACGTGATGCGCGAGGCGGTCGATCGCTACTACGAGCAGATGAAAGCCGAGGCCGGATGCGGCAAGCGAATTCTCGAGTCCCTGATCGGAACGGCGAAGGAAGGCCTCCCCGAAGACCTTTCGGCCAACTACAAGACGATCCTGAATGCGTCGCTGATCAAGAAGCATGGTCATCGCTGACACCGGCTTTTTCCTTGCGCTGTTGTGGCACAAGGACGGCAGCCATGCGCGGGCCCTGGATCTTTACAGAAACATTGACGAGGGCTTGGTGACCACCTGGCCGGTGCTGACCGAGACCACCCACCTGTTGTCGCGCGGCAACAACGCGCATCTGTCCTCCGGCCTGCTGCGGGCCTGCGAGGCGGGGGAGTTCCGCATCGCCGCGCAAACTTCCGATGCCTGCAAGCGCATGGCGGCGCTGATGGACAAGTACGCCGACCTGCCCATGGACCTGGCCGATGCATCGCTCGTGGTGCTCGCCGAGGAAATGGGCAGCGGTCGTATCCTCTCCACGGATCGCCGCGATTTCAAGTCCTATCGCTGGAAGAATCGCAAGCCGTTCACCAACCTGATGTTTCCCGATGACTGAATTGCAAGACAACATCGCGCGTGCCATCGCGCTGCGGCAGGACGGCCAGCACACCGAGGCGCTGGCGATCCTGCTCGACCTGGTCGGGTCCAATCCGAACGATGCCAAGGTCAACTACGAGCTTGCCGCAACTTACGACCGGCAGGGCGTCGAGGACGAGGCAATCGGCTTCTACGAGCACGCGCTCACCTGCGGGCTGCAGGGCGAGGACCTGCGCTGCGCGCTGCTCGGGCTGGGCAGTTCGTACCGCTGCGCTGAACGCTACGGCGATGCGCTGCGCGTGCTGCACAAGGGCGCGGCGGCGTTCCCCGACGCAGCCGAGTTCGACGTGTTCCTGGCGCTGACGCAATACAACCTCGGCGACCCGGCCGAAGCGATGCGGCTGCTGCTCAACCACATCGCCGAGCACACCGGCGACGAGGCCACCGCACGGTTTCGCCGCGCCATCGCCTGGTATGCCGAGCACCTCGACCCGCCCTACGAGAAATAGGCCATGGCAGGCTATGTGATCGGCCAGATCGAGGTGCGCGACGCCGCGCGCTGGCAGGAATACGTCTCGCAGGTCGGCGCCACCATCGCCGCGGCAGGCGGCGAGGTGCTGTTTCGCGGTGAGCGGCAGGCGGTGTTTTCCGGGCCGCCAACGCCGTCGCGCGTGGTGGCGATCCGCTTCGAATCGGTCAAGGCGGCCGAAGACTGGCACAATTCGCCCCAATACCAGCGCCTCATTCCGCTGCGCGACGCCGCGGCGAGCGTGACCCTGGTGGTGTACGAAGGCTGAACGAAGGGAACAACGGTGAGCATCAAATCCGACAAGTGGATCCGCAGGATGGCGACCGAGCACGGCATGATCGAGCCATTCGAGGCCGGGCAGGTGCGCGAGGTCAACGGCCAACGCATCGTCAGCTACGGCACCTCGAGCTACGGCTACGACATCCGCTGCTCGGACGAATTCAAGCTGTTCACCAACCTCAACTCGACGATCGTCGACCCGAAGAACTTCGATCCCAATTCGTTCGTCGACATCAAGGCCGACTCGTGCATCATCCCGCCCAATTCGTTCGC
>DASUDU010000188.1:0-4285 GCA_036275435.1 Usitatibacteraceae bacterium
GTCGTAGACGCTTTCCTCGCGGCGCGGGAATCCGGCGATGCCGCCCTTTTGCCGCAGGTGCGCCATGCCCGCCTTGCGGCCGGTGAGGATCTTGTGGCCGTAGGTCTGGTGGCCGACGTCCCAGACGATGCGGTCCTCGGGTGTGTTGAACACGTAGTGCAGGGCGATGGTCAGTTCCACCGTGCCCAGGTTTGAGGAAAAGTGTCCGCCGGTCTTCGACACCGAGTCGACGATAAATGCGCGCAGTTCGCCGGCGAGCGCATGCAAGTCCTCGCGGCCGAGCCGCCGCAGGTCGGCGGGGTCGGCAATGCGATCAAGAAGGGGCGTCTTGGCTGCACTCATGGGAAACCTGTCAATGCTGGCGATGCACGATGAATTCGGCCAGTTGCCGCAACCGCAGGGCCTCGTCCCCGAAATCGCGGAGGGACTCCAGCGCGTCGGCCAGCAACTCCCCGGCAAAGCGCTTGGCTCCGGCCATGCCCATCAGGCTCACGTAGGTGGGCTTGTTGGCGTCACGGTCCTTGCCGGCGGTCTTGCCGAGTTGCTCGGTATTAGACTCGCAATCGAGGATGTCGTCCACCACCTGGAAGGCCAGCCCCACGCACTTGCCGTAGTGGTCCAGCCGTTCGCTGCGCGCCGCGTCCGGCGGCCGGCCGCACATCGCGCCCAGCAGCACCGAGGCGCGGATCAGCGCGCCGGTCTTGAGGATGTGCATGTATTCAAGCTCCGGCAGGCTGATCTGGCGCCCGACGTTGGCCAGGTCGATTGCCTGCCCGCCGGCCATGCCGTGCGAGCCGCAAGCCTGGGCAAAGATCTGCAACATGCGCAGTTGCAGGTCGGGTTCATCTGCCAGGCGGTGCAGGGACATCAGTTCGAAGGCAAACGCCTGCAGGGCGTCGCCGGCCAGCAGGGCGGTCGCCTCATCGAACTCGACGTGCACCGTCGGCCGGCCGCGGCGCAGCACATCGTTGTCCATGCAGGGCAGGTCGTCGTGGGCCAGGGAGTAGGCGTGGATGATTTCGACCGCAGCCGCAACGATAGCCAGGCGCCCGGGATCGGCACCGGTGGTTTCGCCGGCTGCGTGCGCGAGCATCGGCCGCACGCGCTTGCCGCCGCCCAGGGTTGCGTAACGCATCGCATCGTGCAGGCGGCGAGGTTCCCCGGCGCCGTCCGGCAGCAGCTTTTGCAGCGTGCGTTCCATCTCGCCCGAGACGTCGCGGGACCAATCGTCGAATGCAACCACGTCACTGTCCGTCGAGGTCTTTGAGGGTGTCGCCGTCGAGCACCTGGATGCGTTGCTCGGCGTCCTTGAGCAGGCTTTCGCAGAACTTCAGCAGCTCCGCCCCGCGCTGGTAGGCCTTGAGCGACTCCTCCAGAGGCAACTCGCCCGACTCCATTTTTTCGACCAGGGCGTCGAGTTCGGCCATGGCGGCCTCGAAATTGGCGGGAGCGGCTTGATTTTGCGGCGTTTTGGCCATCGAACGGGTGCAAATCGGACAATTCGACATGATAACGGAGCGGGCCCCCGCAGTCCATTTCAGCGACTGGCCGCAACGCGGCGGGATCGGGGCCGGGCAATGGCAGCCCAAGAGCAAAAAAACGCAAGATTCCTTGAGCTTTCAAGGGGGTTACGGCACAATACCCGTTCCTTTTCGTGGGTTGCCGCCAGGCGGCCCGTAGTACGGGACGGGGTCTGTAGAGTTAAAAGCTGACAAACTCAATCGCCCGGGTGTTGTTTTTACTTTGGTTGGTTCGCAGGCATTCCTGCGGATAAATTGGAGGTAAGGACCATGTCCAAACTGCTCGGTGCGAAAGAACTCGCTCCCGCTGCCACACAATTGCCGCTTTCGTGGTATTTCGACCCCGCGATTTACGAGCGGGAAATGCAATTGCTGTTCAAGAATGGCCCAGGCTATGTCGGGCACCGGCTGATGGCGCCCGAGGCCAATACCTACCGCGCGCTGGAGATGACCGGCGGCGCCTGGGCGCTGGTCAACAACGGCCAGTCGATCGAAATGGTGTCCAACATCTGCCGCCATCGCCAGGCGCTGATGCTCGACGGCTCCGGCAAGCTCGCCGGGGGCAACATCGTCTGCCCCTTGCACCGCTGGACCTACGACAGCAAGGGGGCACTGCTTGGCGCGCCGCACTTTGCCGACCAGCCCTGCCTGCACCTGCCGAAGAAGCAACTGACCGAATGGAACGGCATGCTGTTCCACGGCGGGCGCGACATCGCTGCCGACCTGCGTTCGATGGGCTGCGCGGAAGATCTGAATTTCGACGGCTACCAGCTGGCCAAGGTCGATGTCGTCGAATACAACTTCAACTGGAAGACCTTCATCGAGGTCTATCTTGAGGATTACCACGTCGTGCCGTTCCACCCGGGGCTCGGTCATTTCGTCAACTGCGACGAATTGAAATGGGAATTCGGCGACTGGTTCAGCGTGCAGACGGTCGGCGTCAACAGCGCCCTCGCCAAGCCCGGCAGCGAGGTCTACCGCAAGTGGCACGAGAGCGTGCTCAACTTCCGCAATGGCGAGCCGCCCAAACACGGCGCGATCTGGCTGACCTATTACCCGAACATCATGGTCGAGTGGTACCCGCATGTGCTGGTGATCTCGACGCTGATCCCGCGGGGTCCCGAGAAATGTAGCAACGTCGTCGAGTTCTACTACCCCGAGGAAATCGCCCTGTTCGAACCCGAGTTCATGGCCGCCGAGCAGAAAGCCTATGAGGAAACCGCGCTTGAGGACGAGGAGATCTGCCAGCGCATGAACGACGGCCGGAAGCTCTTGTGGCAGGAAGGGCGCGAGGAACACGGGCCGTACCAGTCGCCGATGGAAGACGGGATGGTTCATTTCCACGAATTCATGCGGCGGGAGATTGGCGCTTGAATTGAGCAGCGCGGCTGCACGGGCGCCTGAGGCGCGTGTTCCGTGCTCGGAATCCTCACAGATGTCGAATATGCTCCGGTTCCTGCGCGCGGAACACGCGCCTCATGCATCCCGCTCGCTCGCTTGGGTTGATCGACCGCCTGACATTTTTTCGCCAGACTCGCGGAAGGCGATCCATGTTTCTTAGGGTCGGTTCGCCGGTTGCAATAGTCCCGTCGCGCAGCGCGCATTCAAGCATTGGCGGCCTTAGGTGACGTCGTCCTGGATGCTGGTCGCCGGTGCGTTGTTCGCGGCGATGGGGTCGTTTGCCAAGGCGGTTGGCGACCAATTCAGTGGCGCCGAACTGGCGATGTACCGTGCGTTGTTCGGCTTGGTCGCGATCGGTGCGTTCGTGCTCTGGCGCGGCGAAACCGTACGCACGCGTTTTGCCTGGGGTCACTTCTGGCGCGGTTTCACCGGCACCATTTCGCTGGTGGCGTACTTCTATGCGATGACGCAGTTGCCGCTGGCCACCGCGATCACGTTGAATTACACCTCGCCGATATTCCTCACCCTGCTGTCGACGATCGCGCTCGGCGAACGGCCCAATGCGCGGCTGATCGGCGCGGTGGCTTTGGGCATGGTGGGCGCGGCATTGGTACTGCGCCCGACCTTCGCCGGTGACCAGGCTGGCGTCGGCCTGCTCGGCCTGGCCTCCGGCTTTTTCGCCGCGCTGGCCTACGTCAACGTGAAGAAGCTCGGCGATGCGGGCGAGCCGGAGTGGCGCGTGGTGTTCTATTTTTCGCTCGCCGGGGTGATCGGCGGCGCGCTGGTGCAAGCCGTGCTCGGCCAGTTCCACCCGGTGACCGGCGGCAACCTTGGTTGGCTGCTTGGGGTCGGCGCCGCCGCGACGATCGCGCAGCTGGCGATGACGCGCGCCTATCACAGCGGCAATACGGTGCTGGTCGGCGTGTTTGCCTATTCGACGGTCGTGTTCTCGGCTTTCGCCGGTTGGCTGTTCTTCGGCGAGACGCTGCCGCCGATCGCCTGGCTCGGGGTTGCGGTGGTCATCGTTTCGGGCCTGGTGGCCAAGGGCGCAACAAAAACCGAAGCGCCGCGCCGGCCGGCCTTGCCTGCGGAAGAGGACTGAAGTCGTGGACTGGCAAGGCGTTTCGGGCAAGAACGGACTGAACGCCTCGCCAGTCCTTGAATTTTTCGGTGGTGTGCTCAAAAAACTGTAGTTCACTGTCATTCCCGCGAATGCGGGAATCCAGGTTTTGCAAGTGATCAAATCCAAGACAAGAATGGATTCCCGCTTTCGCGGCCATGACGAAACCCTCGCAGCCCGCGAGTCCGGAAAGTAACCGATGCGCGATAATCACCCCATGCTGATCTCCTGCGAAGAACTCGCG
>DASUDU010000189.1:0-3917 GCA_036275435.1 Usitatibacteraceae bacterium
CCGACCTTGATGCCGGGCATCGGCACGGCTTCGCCCTCGATCTCGGTGTCGATGCCGGCCATGATCTTGAGCAGCGAGGATTTGCCCGAGCCGTTCAAGCCGAGCACGCCGATCTTGGCGCCGGGGAAAAATGAAAGGGAAATATCCTTGAGGATCTGGCGCTTGGGCGGAACGATCTTGCCCACGCGATTCATCGTGTAGACGTACTGGGCCATTTTGCTGTGCGGACTCGGGAAGGGCGGCCGGGACGGCCGCGCGTGGAAATGCGAAGGACAAATTGCGTGCAGCGCGCATTTTACGCCATCGCCGCGGCAAACCCGCCGATCGCTCGGCCTATTTCAACGCTCCATCGCGGCGCCGCAGCGTGCGTGTCCGCTACAGCAGTTCGATGCCGAAACGTCGCACCAACAGCGCAACCCCGCCGAAGCAGGCTACGGTGAGCACCACGCAGGCCGCCAGCGTCGGCCAGAAGCCGATGCGCGGCAGCAGGAACGGAAAGACCAGGAACATCGGCAGCGTCGGGATGGCGTACCGGAAGGTGTACCAGGCGTGGTTGGCGATTTTTTTCGGCGCCTGGTTCTCGACGTGCAGCCAGACCAGCGCCAGCACCGTCAACAGCGGCAGCGCGGCAATGAAACCGCCCAAGCGGTCGGAGCGCTTCGCGGCTTCCGAAACGATGACCACCACGGCGGCGGTGAGGAAGTACTTGGTGATCAGCCAGGTCAAGGTGAGCCTCCCGTGTTTTCAGCCGGTCCGGGTATTTCTGCATGCCTGGGAATTCTGCGGGGACCCCCTGCCCGCACAGCAGGTCTTTGGAATTACCCTGGCATAAACCCAATATCTGGCGCGCCTTTCCAGGGTTTTTTGCCCGGAAAGCCACGCCAGTCAACGACTTTTTCGTCACTGCGCTAGGCAATGGCCTGTGCTTGCCAATTTCCTGAAACTGTATGAACATACAGTCATGGATACGCTGGCCATTCCTTCCCCTTCCGCTTCACCAAGCGCTTCAACAAGCGCGCCACCCAGCGCGCGGCAATTGCCGCGGACGGCTCTTTCGCACCCGGCGGTGTTTCGCGTCGGTGATATGGCTGCCGCGCTTGCCGGCAAGACGCTTCCCAGCGGCTGGCCGCTGCTCGACGCCGAATTGCCCGGCGGCGGCTGGCCCTGCGCGGGGCTTTGCGAAATCCTCTGCGACCACAACGGCATCGGCGAACTGAGCCTGATCGCGCCGGCGCTGGCGGCTGGTCGCGACGCGCGCGACGCCGCGCTGCTGGTGATGCCATCCGGGCGCGCGGCGCTCCCCTACGCACCCGGTTTGGCGGGCGCCGGCATCGACCTGACGCAGTTGGCCATCGTGCGGCCGGGCAGCCGCGACGATGCGCTGTGGGCCACCGAGCAGGCGCTCAAGAGCGGCGCCTGCCGCGCCGTCTGCTTCTGGATGGAAGGGCCGCAACCGGGCGCGCTGCCGCTACGACGGCTCGCGCAGGCCGCGCTGGCAGGCAGCACCCTGGGCTTTGCGCTGCGCCCCAGCATGGCCGCGCGACAACCTTCGCCGGCGATGCTGCGCATGCTGCTCACCCCTGCCGCGCAGGGCCTGCTGCAAATCGATCTGCTCAAGCGCCGCGGCCTGCCGCCGGGCAAGTCGATCGCCGTCGATCCTCGTGCGCTGGAATGCCTTGCACGCGAGGCGCGCGCCAGCGCCAACGGCACGTCACCGGCGACATCGCCGTGGCTGGCCAGGCTGCTCAACATTCGCACCGGCGGCAAGGTGCGCGAGCATGCGATCGCGCCCTCGAGGTGATGCGCCATGCAGTGGATCGCCGTGTTCCTGCCGGATCTGGCGCTGCAGGCGCATCACGCCGGCGCGCTCGGGCATCTGACCGATGTGCCGCTGGTGATCAGCGAAGGCAGTGCCACGCGGCCCGTGGTGCACGCGGCCAACGCGGCGGCGCGCGGCGCGGGCATCCACGCCGCCATGCCGGTGGCGGCGGCGCAGGCGCGCGCGCAGGACCTGATCGTATTGCCGCGCGACCCGGCCCGCGAGGATGCCGCGCTCGAGCGCCTCGCGCTGTGGCTCACGCAGTTTTCGCCCATGGTGTGCCGCGAAAGCGCCGGCGCGGTGTTGGAGGTGACCGCCACGCTCCGGCTGTTCGGCGGGCTTGGCGCGCTGGTCGGCCGCATTCGCGGCGGACTGCCCGCGCTGGGCTTCAAGGGCGTGCCGGGAATCGCCCCGACGCCGCGCGCGGCCTGGCTGCTGGCGCGCATGGCGGCGCTGAAAAACGGCGTGCGCATGTGCCGCGAACCGGCCGAACTCGATATGCGCCTGGCTGACATTCCCCTGGCGCTGTTCGATTGGCCGCACGCGAGCCTGGAAACCCTGGCCACGCTCGGGTTCACGCGCGTCAGCGATCTGCTCCGCCAGCCGCGAGCCGGGCTGGTGCGCCGTTTCGGCGCGGCGCTGGTCGATGACCTCGACCGCGCGCGCGGCCTCCAAGCCGACCCGCGCGAGCCGCTGCTGCCCCCCCAGGTTTTCCGCCGCGGCATCGACCTGCCGTTCGAGATTACCGATGCCGCGCTGCTGCTGCGCCCGCTCGGCGTGCTGCTCGAGGAACTGCAGGGCTTCCTGGTCGCACGCGGCGCGGCCACCGACCAGCTCGAACTGCACCTCGCCCACCATCGCGCGCCCATGACCACACACCGCTTCGGCGCCAGCGCCCCGCTGCGCCGCACCGGCGACTGGCTGCGGCTGATGCGCGAACGGCTCGAGCGCGCGCCGCTGCCCGAACCGGTGCACTCGCTCACGCTGGCGGCCGGGCGGCTGACGGCTTATCACGCGCCCAACGCCAGCTGGCTGCCCGATGAGCAAAGCCGGCGCGAGCAGTGGAGCGCGCTGCTCAACCGCATCGTCTCGCGGCTCGGTCGCGGCAGCGTGGCCCTGCTCGAAGCCATCGACGACCATCGCCCCGAGGCCGCGCAACGCACGGTCGAGGAACCGCGCGCCCGTTACGCGGTTCCGACCTCGCCGCGCCGGGCGCGCCCGCTGCTGTTGTTGCCCGCCGCGCTGCCGCTGGCCTGCGAGGACGGCCGCCCGCGCCATCGCGGCGCGCTCGAATTGCTGGCCGGCCCCGAGCGCATCGAGGCCGGCTGGTGGGACGGCCGCGCGGTGGCGCGCGATTACTTCGTCGCGCGCAACCCGGAGCGCGAGGTATGCTGGATTTATTGCGAAGCGGGGGATCGCGGCGCGGGCGGCAATGCGCGGCGCTGGTACCTGCAAGGCTATTTCGCGTGAAGCTGTCCGCCGCGGCGCTCAATTGCCTGTCCAACTTCAGCTTTCTCAAGGGCGCCTCGCACGCCGAGGATCTGGTCGCGCAGGCGCACAAGCTCGGTTATGCGGCGATCGCCATCACCGACGAGTGCTCGGTCTCCGGGATGGTGCGCGCGCACGTGGCGGCCAGGGAGCACGGCATGCGGCTGATCTGCGGCGCCGGGTTTGCCGTGCACGACTGCCCGGCGCTGGAGGCGCTGCTCTTGCTCGCTCCGGACCGCGAGGCCTGGGGCGACCTGTGCGAGTTGATCACCCGGGCGCGCCGGCGCAGCGCCAAGGGCGGCTACCGGCTCGAGCTTGCCGACCTGAGCGGCGTGCCCGGCTGCCTCGCGATCGCGCTGCCGCACACCCTGCATGCGGCGATCGACGCGGCGATCGCGCGCATCGGCGCCCTGTTTCCGGCGCGCGCCTGGCTGGGCGCGGCGCTTGCCTACGGTCCCGACGACCGCGGCAAGCGCGATCGCCTGGTCGCGCTGGGCGAGCGCCATGCGCTGCCGGTGACGCTGTGCGAGCGCATTCTGTTCGCCGTGCGCGAGGACAAGCCGCTGCACGACGTGCTGACCGCCGTGCGCTTGAAAAAGCCGGTCGCCGA
>DASUDU010000190.1:0-7280 GCA_036275435.1 Usitatibacteraceae bacterium
GTCTTGGCCAGGCGCGTCCTCCGGGCAGCATGGACTCGGGTATCGGGAACGACGACGGGGATCGGCAGCGTTTCGCGTTTCATGGCAGGTACCGGCTGGGGATTGAAAGCGCCGTATTGTACGCTGTACGCCGCAGCGCCCAGACGCCCGTTCCGGCCGCTGCGCGTGGCGCATTTCCTGGCGCATTGGCAAGAAACTCCAGAACGGACGGGCGTTTCCGGGCGATATGCCCTGAAAAGCCGCGCCAGTCAACGACTTTTCTTGCCGGCGCGAGGACGCGGGGACGACTCAGCCGGAGTAGGAGAATCCCGCGACCGACGGTTCGCCGATGCCCAGCGCATCGAGCAGACGCAGCAGCGGCTTCAATGCCGCATAGCGGTGGCAGGCGTGGCGCACGTAGCCGACGAAACGCGGCGCGTCGACCAGGTATCCCGGCTTGCCGTCGCGGTAATGCAGGCGTGCGAAGGTGCCAAGGATCCTGAGGTGCCGCTGCAGCCCGGTCCATTCGGCCGCCTCATAGAACTCGCCGAACTGCGCCGGCACCGGCAGCGCCGCCCGGCGCGCCGCCTCCCAGTAGCGCACCGTGCCATCGAGGATGCGCTCCTCTTCCCAGGAAATGAACGCGTCGCGGTAGAGCGAGGCGATGTCGTAGGCGATGGGACCGCAAACCGCATCCTGGAAATCGATCACACCGGGCAGCGGCTCGCAGGCCATCAGGTTGCGCGGCATGAAATCGGCATGAACGAAGACCTGCGGCTGTGCTACGCAGCGCTCAACGATCCGCCGGAAGGCGCCGTCGAGGACGTCGCGTTGCGCGCTGTCGAGAGCAACACCGCAGTGTCGGCCGAGGTACCACTGCGCAAACAGCTCCAGTTCGGCCAGGATCTGCGCCTGCGTGTAATCGGGGAGCACGCCAGGCCGGCTCGCCGATTGCCATTGCACCAGCGCCTCGTGCGCAGGCCGGAAGTACCGGTCGGCGTTCGCATCATTGATCACGTCCAGGTAGGTCTCGCGACCCAAGTCGGTCAGCAGCAGGAATCCCTGGTCGAAATCGGCAGCCTGCACTTCCGGGGCGTTGACCCCGGCCTCGCGCAGCAGCCTGGCAACCTTGACGAAGGGCCGGCAATCCTCGTTGCCGGGCGGCGCGTCCATGACAATGCGCGTCCCGTCCGAAGTCGATATGCGAAAATAGCGGCGAAAGCTTGCGTCGGCCGACGCCGGAGTCAACGCATAGTCGTGGATCCGTTCGCGCGCCAGCGTGCCGGCCAGCCACGCGTGCAGGGCTTCCAAGCGCGGCGATTCCTTGCTTGACATGCGGTCCTTTCGTTTTTGGCGCGCGATTTTAACACCCGGCATCCAATCCACTTGTCGAACAAACCGTTCCGCGGTACCGGCCCTGCGGCCTTGGCGCAGCCGCTCCTGATGCTGCTCGCCCTGTTGCCGGGCCACGCGCACGCGCAGCAAGCACCGGGGGCCGGCGAACTGGAACAGGCGATCCAGGAGGCGCTCAAGCTCGACCGCCAGATTCCCACGCCGGGCATTCTGATGCAGCGGCCTGGCAAGAACCAGCCGCGCATCCTCTCGGCCCGGGAAGTCGACGCGATCATCGACAAGCGCGCCACCGCAACCGGCCGGGTGCTGTTCCGCCAGGGCGACATCGAGATCCGCGCCGAGCAGGTCGAGTACAACAGCGAAACCGACCGCGTCACCATTCCCGGCGCCTTGGACATGCGACGCGACCGCGACACGGTCAGCGGTGAAAAACTCGACCTGGGCATTTCCACCGATACCGGCACGCTGGAAAACCCGCGGTTCTTCTTCTCCAAGAGCCCGACGCGCCCCACCCAGCGCTACGAGGCCCATGGCGCCGCGCGGCGCATGCAGTTCGAAGGCGAGGACCGTGAGCGGTTCTTCAACGCGCAATACACCACCTGCCGCGATGGCGAAGAGGACTGGAGGCTGAAGGTCGGCGAGCTGGCCATCGACCGCGAGCGCAATGTCGGCACCGGTTACCACGGCGTGGTCGAGTTTCTCAACGTCCCGATCCTGTACCTGCCCTACCTGAGTTTTCCGCTCAACTCGGACCGCAAGTCCGGGTTCCTGTCGCCGACATTTGGTTCGTCGTCGAAGTCGGGCCTGGAAATTTCCCTCCCGTATTATTTCAACCTGGCCGCCAACGCCGATGCGACGCTGACACCGAAACTGCTGTCGCGCCGCGGGCTGCAGCTGGGCGGCGAATACCGCTACCTGGGCCGCTTCCATCTCGGGCAGGTCGATGCGGAAGTGCTGCCGAACGATCGCATCGCCGATCGCGACCGCTACCTGGTCGCGTTGCGCCACTTCCAGAACCTGGCCGGGTGGTCGTTGCCGGGGTGGAGCGTATCGGTGGGCGCGCAGAAAGTCTCCGACGACAATTACTTCCGCGACCTTTCGACAAAGATCGCCAATACCGCGCAGACCAATCTGCCGCGCGAAGCCGCGCTTTCCTACAACAGCCTGCTCGGCAATTTCACCACGCGCGTGCTCGCCTACCAGACGCTGCAGGATCCGGCACAACCGGTCTTGGCGCCGTACCGCCTGGCCCCGCAGGTCGCGTTCAATGCGCTGCCAAACCGCTGGCGCGGCGTCGAACTGAACGCGGTCGGCGAGTTCACCGAGTTCGAGCACCCGACGCTGGTCAACGGCCGGCGCTACCTGTTCTACCCGTCGGCCGCCTATTCCCTGGATACGTCCTGGGGCTTCCTCAAGCCAAAAGCCGGCCTGCACGCGACGCGCTATGACCTGACCCGCAACACCGGGACGCTGGAAGGCGGCAACCGCATCGTGCCGATCGTCAGCGTCGACAGCGGCGTGACCTTCGAGCGCGCGCTCGCGCTCGGCGACGCGCGCATCACCCAGACGCTTGAACCGCGGTTGTTCTTCCTCTATGTGCCGTTCCGCGACCAGAGCCGGCTGCCGATCTTCACCACCTCGGAAACCGATTTCAGCTTCGCGCAGATCTTCAACGAGAACCTGTTTGTCGGCGGCGACCGCATTTCCGACGCCCGGCAGATGACCGCCGCGATCACCACGCGCTTCATCGAGGATGCGACCGGCATCGAGCGGCTGCGCGCGGCCATCGGCCAGCGCTATTACTTCCGCCCGCAACAGGTGACGCTGTCGCAAAACTCGCTCGGCCTGTCCGGCTCGCCAAGCGGCAACCTCAGCCGCTCGGACCTGCTGGCCGCGCTTTCGGGGCAGTTGTCCGACCACTGGTTCCTCGACTCGGGGTTCCAGTACTCGACATCCGACCGCGAGTTCAAGCGCTCCAATGTTGCGGCCCGCTACCAGGGAGAAGCCGGACGGCTTCTCAACTTCAGCTACCGGTTCAAGCGCGATTCGATCAAGCAGGCCGATATCTCCGCGCAGTGGCCGTTTGGCCGCACCGCGCCGGGATGGACCCTGCTGGCGCGCGCCAACCATTCGTTCCAGGATCGGCGCCTGCTCGAGGGCCTGCTGGGGCTTGAGTATAATCGCGGCTGCTGGGAGTTCCGGCTGGTCGCGCACCGCTTTGCAACGGCCGCGCAGCAGTATTCCAATTCCATCCAGTTCCAGCTCGAACTGAAGGGGCTGTCGAAGCTGGGCATCAACCCGCTGGAAACCCTGCGCCAGAACATTCCCGGCTATCGGCGGTCAGACGAGCGACAGTAGTCCGGCGACCCCGGTTCCCCTTGGAGATCCACACCATGCCTGTCCTGCGTTTCCTGTTGATCCTCGCACTGGCCGCCCCCGCCGCAGCGCTCGCGCAGCTGGTGGTCTCGCCGCCGACCTCCAAGCTCGACACGCGCCTCAGCCCGCCGGCCCGTCCCGGAGGCGTGGTCGAAATCGACCGCATCGTCGCCGTCGTCAACAACGAGGTGATCACCGCCAACGACCTCAACGAGCGTTTCAACACCATCGTCCGGCAGTTGCAGAAGCAGGGCACCAAGCTGCCGCCGCAGGATGAGCTGAGAAAGCAGCTGCTCGAGCGCATGATCAACGATGCAGTGCAAATGCAGGATGCCAAGGAAAGCGGCATCCGCATCGACGATGCCACGCTCGACAAGACCCTGCAGCGCATCGCCGACGAAAACAACGTGTCGATGACCGAATTCAGGCGCCTGATCGAAGCCGACGGCGTGCGCTGGCAGAAGTTCCGCGAGGAAATCCGCGGCGAACTGGTCATGCAGCGCCTGCGCGAGCGCGAGGTCGAGGGCAACATTTCGGTCACCGAGGCCGAGGTCGACACGCAAATGGCCATGGAGGCGCGCGAATCGACCAGCGACCAGGAATACCGGCTCGCGCACATCCTGATCCTGCTTCCCGAGCAGGCCACCGCCGCGCAGGTTGAAGCCAAGCGCAAGCGCGCCTTGCAGGCGCTCGGTGAACTGCGCAAGGGCGCCGATTTCGCGCAGATTTCGGCACAATACTCGGATGCCCCCGACGCGCTGCAGGGCGGCAACCTCGGCTGGCGCGCCGCGGGTCGCCTGCCGTCGATCTTCCTCGAGGCGCTCAACGCGCTCAAGGCCGGGGAAACCAGCGACATCCTGAAAAGCCCCAACGGCTTTCACATCGTCAAGCTGCTCGACAAGCGTGGCCGCGAATCGCAGAACACGGTGACCCAAACGCGCGCGCGCCACATCCTGGTCCGCACCAAGGACGGCGTCAGCGACGAGGACGCCAAGGCGCGCCTGGCCCGCCTGCGCGAGCGCCTGGTCACCGGCGCCGACTTCGCCGAGCTGGCGAAAGTCCATTCCGACGACCCGTCGTCGAACAAGGGTGGCGAGCTCGGCTGGATTTCACCCGGCGATACCGTGCCCGAATTCGAGCGCGTGATGAACAGCCTGCGCGACAACGAACTGTCGACGCCGTTCCAGACGCAGTTCGGCTGGCATCTGCTGCAAGTCCTGGAACGCAAGTCCGAGGGGCTTTCGGAAGAGCGCAAGCGCCAGGTGGCCCGCAACACGCTGCGGGCAAGAAAAGCCGATGAGGCCTACCAGGACTGGCTGCGACAGACCCGCGACCGCGCCTTCATCGAGTACCGGCTGGAAGAAAAGTGATCGGGTGGCGCTGCCGCGGCGGCAATGCCGCCGCCTGAAGCGCCAGGAGGCCGGGGCCACCACGCATGAAGCCGATCGTCGTCACCTCGGGCGAGCCGGCCGGAATCGGCCCGGACCTGTGTGCCCTGCTTGCCGCGTCGCCCCACGCCGATCGCCTCGTCGTGCTCGGCGACCGGTCCTTGATCGCCGAACGTGGCGCCGCGCGCGGGATAGCCACGCAATCGCTCAACATCGGGCATGTCCCGTTGGCCGCGCCGGCCCGGCCCGGCGTGCTTGATCCGGCCAACAGTGCGTATGTGCTCAAACTGCTCGATCGCGCGCTGGCCGGTTGCCTTTCCGGGGACTTTGCCGCGATGGTCACCGCGCCGTTGCACAAGGGCGTGATCAACGATGCCCGCCTGCCCGGTCCCGCGTTCACCGGCCACACCGAATACCTTGCGCAGCAGACCGGCACGCCACGTGCCGTGATGCTGCTGACCGGCGGCGAGCCGCCGATGCGCGTGGCGCTGGCCACCACGCACCTGGCGCTGCGCGAGGTCCCTGGCGCCATTACCGGCGAGTTGCTCGCCGGCACATTGCGCGTGCTCCACCAAGAGCTGGTCGCCAAGTTCGGCATCGCACATCCGACCATCCTCGTCGCCGGACTCAACCCGCATGCCGGCGAGGGCGGACACCTGGGGCGCGAGGAAATCGAGGTGATCGCTCCGGCACTCGATGCGTTGCGGCGCGAAGGGCTTCGACTGGTCGGCCCATTGCCGGCCGACACGCTGTTCACGCCACAGCAACTGGCACGCGGCGACGCCGTTCTGGCGATGTACCACGACCAGGGCCTGGCGGTGCTCAAGCACGCGAGCTTCGGGCGCGCCGTGAACGTCACACTTGGCCTCCCCGTAATCCGCACCTCGGTCGACCACGGCACCGCGCTGGATGTAGCCAAAAGCGGCGCGCCGATCGACTGCGGCAGCATGTACGCAGCGCTGGATCTTGCCATCGCGCTGGCAGGCCGCGCACCGCCGGAAGCGATGCGCGAGCCCGCTGCCTGACAGCGACGCGGACGCCGCTGCCATGTTGCCCCGCGCCAAGAAGCGATTCGGCCAGCACTTTCTGACCGACCGCCACATCATCGAGCGCATCGTTCGCGTGATCGCGCCCAAACGCGGCGAGGTCCTCGTCGAAATCGGCCCCGGCCCCGGCGCGCTGACCGCGCCGCTGCTCGAACGCCTGGATTGCCTGCATGCCATCGAGATCGACCGCGACCTGGCGCGCGCGCTGCGCGAGCGCTTCGGCGCGCGGCTTGTCCTGCAGGAAACCGATGTCCTGGAGTTCGACTTCGCATCGCTCGGCGCCCGCTTCCGCGCAGTTGGCAACCTGCCCTACAACATTTCAACGCCGTTCCTGTTCCACCTTGCCGCATTCGCCGAGCACCTGGTCGACGCGACCTTCATGCTGCAAAAGGAGGTGGTCGAGCGCATGGCCGCTGCGCCGGGCGGCAAGGACTACGGGCGACTGTCGGTCATGCTGCAGTACCGCTTCGCCATTGAAACGCTGTTTGACGTGCCCCCCGAATCGTTCACCCCGCCACCGAAGGTCGATTCGGCGATCGTGCGCCTGGTGCCGCTGCCCGAATCGCGCCCGCGCGCATGCGACGAGGTGCGCTTCGCCGCGCTGGTCAGCGCCGGTTTCGGTCAGCGCCGCAAGACGCTCGCCAATGCCTTGAAGCCCATTTTGTCGGCAGAGCGGATCCGTGCAGCCGGGATCGATCCGCAGCGCCGCGCGGAAACCCTTTCGGTGGCCGAATTCATCGCGCTGTCCGACGCCTCGACGACTGCCGGAGAAGTCGGCAAACCCTAGGACCGGTGCTGCTTTCCGGGCAGTCTTCCCACAACGGACTGCTGATGCGCCCCTTGTCGCGATCTAAAAGGCTCGAAACGTGTGGTCGTTCCGGTCCAGCTCCAACTTGAGCGCGCGGAAATCCGGGCACATGCGTTCGACCTCCTGCCAGAACGCCGCCGAGTGGTTCATATGCCGCAGGTGGGCAAGTTCATGGCAGACGACGTAGTCGATCAGGGCCGGCCGCGCCTTGATCAGCCGCCAGGAAAAGCGGATCTCGCGGCGCGAATTGCAACTGCCCCAGCGGCTGTTGGCACTGGACAGGAACACCTGCGGCGGCGTCAGCTGGTGCAGCCGCGAAAACAGGAAGGC
>DASUDU010000191.1:0-4842 GCA_036275435.1 Usitatibacteraceae bacterium
GCTGCAATCGAAGGGCCACGCCAAGTGGAAGGCGGTCGACCTGGTGCTGCCCAAGCTTGCTCCCGGCTGGAGTTACTACGCGCCGACGGCCAACGAGATCAAGGCCTGCCTGGCCAAGGAAGGCCGGCCGACCGAACGCGCACCGCAGCAGTGCACACCGGAACAGAAGCTGCTCGGGTTGTGCGTCTGACCTGAAAAGCCTTGGACTGGCGTGGCGTTTCGGACGTTTCTGCCCGGAACGCCACGCCCATCAAGGAGTTTCACTCTTGACGCCGCGCGACGCGGCACCGAGCAACCAGCCTACTTGCCGAGCGCGTTCTTCAGCTGCGTGAGCGCGTTCGGATCCTCGATCGTGGTCAGGTCGCCCGGGTCGCGCCCTTCGCACAGCGCCTGGATGGCGCGGCGCAGGAGTTTGCCCGAGCGCGTCTTGGGCAGCACGGTCACGAAGTGCACGCGGGCCGGGCGCGCGATCGCGCCAAGCACCTTGTCGACGGTCGCCATGACTTCCTTTTCCTGCGCGGCGGCCAGTTCGGCGCTTGCGGTCTTCGACGTGTCCTTGACCACGGCAAAGGCGACCGGCACCTGGCCCTTCAGCTGGTCGGCCACGCCGACCACCGCCACCTCGGCGACATTGGAATGCATCTGCACGGCCTCTTCGATCTCGCGCGTGCCCAGCCGATGGCCCGCCACGTTGATGACGTCGTCGGTGCGGCCCATGATGAAGTAGTAGCCGTCCTTGTCGCGCGTCGCCCAGTCGAAGGTGGTATAGACCATTTCGTCCTTGAACTGCGAGAAGTAGGTCTTGACGAAGCGCTCGTCGTCGCCCCACACGGTGGTCATGCACCCGGGCGGCAGCGGCGGGACGATGCACAGCACGCCTTTCTCGTCGGCCGCGACCTCCCGGCCGGTTTCCTCGTGCTTGAGCTTGAGGTTGTAGCCATAGGTGGCAAAGCTCGGCGAGCCCAGCTTGCGCGGCGTGTCCTCGACGCCGGGCTCGGCCGAGAGAATCGGCCAGCCGGTTTCGGTCTGCCAGTAGTTGTCGACGACCTTGACGTTGAGTCCCTTCTCGATCCAGTCCGAGGTCGGCTGGTCGAGCGGTTCACCGGCCAGGTAGAGGTACCGCAGGCTCGACGTATCGTACTTGGTGAGCCACGACGGATCCTGCTTCTTGAGCACGCGCACCGCGGTCGGCGAGGAGAACATCGCCACGACCTTGTAGTCCTGCACGATTTTCCACCAGACCCCCGCGTCGGGCCGGATCGGCAGGCCCTCGAACATGATCGTCGTGCTGCCGTTGATCAGCGGCCCGTAGACGATGTAGGAGTGGCCGACCACCCAACCGATGTCGGAGGTGGAGAAGTAGCATTCGCCCGGCTGCGTGGCATAAATGTGGCGCATCGACGAGGCCAGCGCGACGAGATAGCCGCCGGTGTCGCGCTGCACCCCCTTGGGCATGCCGGTGGTGCCGCTGGTGTAGAGGATGTACGACGGATGCGAGGACTCCACCCATTCGCAGGGCACGCTCGCGGCAGGGTATTTTTCGCGCAGCGCACCGTAATCCATGTCGCGGCCGGGAATGGTTTCCATCTTTTCCATGCCGCGATTGACGATGATGACGTGCTTGGGCGGGCGCGTCGAAAGCCGGATCGATTCGTCGGTCAGCGGTTTGAGCGGGATCGACTTGCCGGAGCGCGCGCCGGCGTCGGCAGTGATCATCACCTTCGGCTGCGCGTCGTCGATTCGCGCGGCCAGGGATGCCGCGGCAAAGCCGCCGAACACCACCGAATGGATGGCGCCGATGCGCACCGTGGCAAGCATGGCGAACACCGCTTCGGGAATCATCGGCATATAGATGAGCACGCGATCGCCCTTGCCCACGCCGAGCCCCTTGAGGATCGCCGCAAAGCGGTTCACTTCCTCATGCAGCTGGCGGTAGGTGAAGCGCCGCGTCTGGTCGACTTCGGTCGAAATCCACACCAGCGCATCCTGGTCGGCCCGCGCGGCCAGGTGGCGGTCGACGGCGTTGTAGCACAGGTTGGTTTCGCCGCCGACGAACCACTTGGCGAATGGCGGCTTGGAGTAGTCGCAAACCTTGCTGAACGGCTTGACCCAGTCGACCAGCGCTGCCTGCTCGGTCCAGAATGCGTCGGGTTGGTCGATGGAACGGCGATAGTGCTCGAGATAGCCCACGGTGTTCTCCCTGATCGTTGCGTCTTCCACAGGGGGAAAAGCTTAGCCCAAGCGCCTCGCCGCCGATACCGTTTCCGATCAAATTCGCGGCCGCGGCTAGGGTTTCTACCTAAGCACAGTCTTGATCGCCTCGACCAGCGCCCGCGACTTGGCCGGTTTGGTCAGGTAGCCGTTGGCGCCCAGCTTCAAGCCGCGCAGGATGTCGTCGAGCGCGCCCAGGCTGGTCAGCATCAGCACCGGCAGATCCTTGAGCGCGGCATGCTGGCGGATGCGATTGAGAATGTCGAAGCCGTTGGCGTCGGGTAGCAGCACGTCCAGCAACACCAGGTCAGGCTTGGCCTTGAGGCCGTTGACGATGCCGGCGCGGTCGGGTGCGTGCGTGACCTTGAAACCGCTCGCAGCCAGGATGCGCAGCAGCAGCGTCGAAGTCACGGTGTCGTCCTCAACGACCAGCACGTGCGGTGGGCTGTTGACCGCGGCGCGGCGCGGCGCCGAGGAATTGATGCGCACGAAGTAGCCGTTGCTGGTCAGCTTCGATTCGCCGATGATCGCCTCCTCGGCAAAACTCTTTTCCTGTTGCGGCGTCGGCCGCGGCTCGACCACCGGGGTGGACGGTGCGAACGCCCTGGTGAAATCGAGGTCGGAATCGTCGTCTGGGGAACTGGACATTGCAGGCAAAAACTCGGAAGCCGGGAGTGGCCCCCATTCTATCGGCAGCGGCGCCCAAGTGGCGCAAACTTGTGTAAATCCGGCCGTTGCGCTCAGCGGTTGACGTCGACCACCAGCCGGCCGCGCACCCGCCCGGCGAGGATCTGCCCTGCCGCAGCGAGCGACTCGGCCAAGGCGATTTCCCGGGTCATCGATTCGAGTTTCGCGCGATCCAGTTCCCGCGCCAGCAGTTCCCAGGCGGCGGCACGGCGCACCTGCGAGGCGTAGACGCTGTCGATGCCCGCCAGCACCACGCCGCGCAGGATGAACGGCGCCACGCTGGTCGGCAGGTCCATGCCCTGCGCCAGGCCGCAGGCCGCAACCACCGCGTTGTAGCGGCATTGCGCCAGCGCATTGGCCAGGGTGTGCGAGCCGACCGAATCAACCACACCCGCCCAGCGCTCCTTTTGCAACGGCTTGCCCGCAGCCGAGAGCGCCGAACGGTCGACCACCTCGCCGGCGCCGAGCGATTTGAGGTAGTCGGTCTCATCGCCCCGGCCGGTGGAGGCAACCACCCGGAAACCGCGCGCGGCGAGCAGCGCAATGGCCACGCTGCCCACGCCACCGGCGGCTCCGGTCACGAGGATTTCGCCCTGCGCCGGCACGACGCCTTGGCGCTCGAGCGCGAGAACCGCCAGCGCCGCGGTGTAGCCGGCCGTGCCGATGGCCATCGCCTGGCGCGTGGTGAACCCTGCCGGCAGCGCCACCAGCCAATCGGCCTTGAGCCGGGCGCGCTGCGCCAGGCAACCCCAGTGGTTCTCGCCGACGCCAAAACCGTTGAGCACGACCTTGTCGCCCGGCTTCCAACGGGCGTCGGTGCTCGCGAGCACCGTCCCGGCGCCGTCGATGCCGGCCACCATCGGCCATTTGCGCACCACCGGCGACTGGTTGGTCAGGGCCAGGCCGTCCTTGTAGTTGATCGTCGAGTATTCGATAGCGACGGTCACCTCGCCGTCGGCCGGCAACTGCGACTCGTCAAGTTCGGCGACGCGAACGGAAAAACCGCTCTCGTCCTTGGACAGCACGATGCCTTTGAAGGTGCCCATGTAGCCTCGCTCTAGGGGGATTTGAAGCCACCGAAGGTGGCGGTGCACGGACCCGTCGCGCTGGTCAGCGCCAGGGTGATGGAAAAAGTGGTTTCGCCGCCGGTCCCCTCGCTGCCGCTCCAGTTGCCGGTCTCGCCCCCGGCAGTGCAACTGTAGGTGCCGCTGCCTTCGAATACCGAACCGAATTGCGTCATCGTTCCGGAGAACTGGCACAAATTGCCGCCGATTTCGGTGATGCGCACCGCTCCGCTGGACGGCGTGTGGGCAACGGTGAAAATGCTGTTCGACACGCCGCTGTTGGCGCAGGTGGCGCCGCGGAAGATGCCACCGTAGAACGTGCCGGACAGGTTGATGTTCTCCAGCGGCTGGCGGGTGATCTGCTTGCTGACGGTGACACCGTTGACCGTGTAGCTCAAGCTTGCCGCACGCGCGTTGGAAAACGTGAAGGTCGCCGACCCTACGGGCGGGTTGCTCACGGTGACGGCGTTGGGATTGAACGCGCCCAGCCCGTAGTACGGCCCGGTGGTGGTGTAAAGCGCGCCGGTGAACACGTTTCCGGCCGGACCGGAGCGTTGCGCATTGGCCATCACCACCCAGGTTGGCTGGTTGTTCTGTGCGTAGATGAACCAGGTCGCGAACATGGTGTTGCCCTGTTGCGCGACATTGACGCCCCAGCCCGACTCGCTGGGGTTCCACCACATGTCCTGGTAATTGGTCGCCGCGCGTGCGGCCGGGACAAGGCCGGCAAGCGCCAGCGCCAGGATCAGCAGTGCCCGTCGCATCATGGATTCCACCTCAGGTTTTTTCCAGCACGCGCGGATCGGCTGCCGAGGCGTGCTTCCTCGAAAAATACTCCCGCGACTGCATTTCGCGCAAGCGCGACGCGGTGCGCGCAAAC
>DASUDU010000192.1:0-9441 GCA_036275435.1 Usitatibacteraceae bacterium
GCTGTCTGGCGTTTTAGGATGCGGCGTTGGGTGGCTTGGATGACTCGCTGTGCTCGGGTGACTTACTGCGTTCGGGTGACTCGCTGCGCTCGCGTGATGGGCTCACCCGAGCGCCGCGAGTCACCGCGCACTGCGCGATCACTTGAGCGAAGCGAATCACCGAAAACCGGGCACTCCATGATCCGTCGCGAACAGTCCACGATCAATACACGCGCGCCTTCGGTGGAATCGATTCCACCGTCAGCGGCTTCAAGTTGACCGGCTTGTAATCGAGCCGATTGCCGTCCTTGTACCAAAGCGTGTGTTTGAGCCAATTCTGGTCGTCGCGGCCGTTGACGAAGCCGGGGCGGTCGTGGAAGTCGGCGCGATCGTGGGCACCGCGGGTTTCCTTGCGCGCCTCGGCCGAGATCATCGTTGCCAGGGCCACTTCGATCAGGTTGTCCAGTTCCAGCGCCTCGATGCGCGCGGTATTGAACACCTTCGATTTGTCCTGGATGCCGGTGCGCTGGGCGCGCTCGGCGACTTCCTTGATCTTCGCCACGCCCTTTTCCAGCATGTCGGGGAAACGAAACACGCCGCAGTGCGCCTGCATGGTCTGGCGCATCGCATTGCCGACCTCGTGCACGCTCTCGCCGTCCTTCTGGTTCTCCAGCCTCGCCAAGCGTGCGAGCGACAAGTCGCCCGCGTCCTTCGGCAGATCGCGGTGGGATCCATGGCGACGAATGAACTCGATGGTCGAATCGGCGGCCGACTTGCCCATCACCAAGAGGTCGGTCAGCGAGTTGGTGCCGAGCCGGTTGGCACCGTGGATCGAGGCGCAGCCGCATTCGCCGGCCGCGTAGAAGCCGTGCACCACGCTGTTCGGGTTGCCATCCTTCGGCACCACCACCTCGCCCTTGTAGTTGGTCGGGATGCCGCCCATCTGGTAATGGCAGGTCGGCACCACCGGGATCGGCTCCTTTACCGGATCGACGTTGGCGAACTTGATGGCCGATTCGCGAATCCCCGGCAGGCGCTTGTTGATGACATCCGGGCCGAGGTGGTCGAGCTTCAAGAGGATGTAATCGTTGTTCGGCCCCGCGCCGCGGCCTTCCTTGATTTCGGTGGCCATGGCGCGCGAAACCACATCGCGTGAGGCCAGGTCTTTCATGGTCGGCGCGTAGCGCTCCATGAAGCGCTCGCCGTCCTTGTTGAGCAGGATGCCGCCCTCGCCGCGCACGCCTTCGGTGATCAGCACGCCTGCGCCGGCCACGCCGGTGGGGTGGAACTGCCAGAACTCCATGTCCTCGAGCGGAATGCCGGCGCGTGCCGCCATCCCCGCGCCGTCGCCGGTGTTGATCAGCGCGTTGGTGCTGGAGGCAAAGATGCGGCCCGCGCCGCCGGTGGCGAACAGGGTCGCCTTGGCGTGGAAGATCATCACGTCGCCGGTTTCCATTTCCAGCGCGGTGACCCCCAGCACGTTGCCTTCGGGATCGCGGATCAGGTCCAGCGCCATCCATTCGACGAAGAACTGCGTGTTGGCGTACACGTTGCGCTGGTAGAGCGTGTGCAGCATGGCGTGGCCGGTGCGGTCGGCCGCGCAGCAGGAGCGCTGCACCGGTTTCTCGCCGAAGTTCTGCGAATGCCCGCCGAACGGCCGCTGGTAAATGGTGCCGTCGTCGTTGCGGTCGAACGGCATGCCGAAGTGCTCCAATTCGATCACCGCCTCGGGCGCTGTGCGGCACATGAACTCGATGGCGTCCTGGTCGCCGAGCCAGTCGGAGCCCTTGACGGTGTCGTACATGTGCCAGTGCCAGCTGTCCTCGCCCATGTTGCCGAGCGAGGCGCCGACGCCGCCCTGCGCCGCAACCGTGTGCGAGCGCGTCGGGAAGACCTTCGACAGCACGGCTACTTTCAGGCCCGCCATGGACAGTTGCAGCGCCGCGCGCAGCCCGGATCCCCCGGCGCCGACCACCACGGCATCAAATTTGCGGACAGTCAGTGCCATCAGTTCCCCCAGAGAATCGCGAACGACCAGATCGTGCAGGCCGCCAGGAACAGCAGCACGCCAACCTCCAGCGCCAGGCGGATGCCGGCCGGCTTCACGTAATCCATCAGCACGTCGCGAATGCCGATCCACGCATGCCAGAACAGCGACAACAGGAACAGCATGACGAGGATGCGAAGCGGCACCGAGGCAAACAGCGACTTCCATTCGCCGTAGCTCACCGAGCCCTTGACGACGAAATAGCCGATGAACACGGCGCTGACGATGAGCATGATCAGCGCGGTGATGCGCTGGATCAGCCAGTCCTTCCAGCCGTAGTGGGCGCCGACCGGCGTGCGGTCGGTCTTGGTCGGATTCACCATATGCGCGCTCCGATCAGCAGGGTTCCGACAAGGCCGGCCACCGCGACCGCCTTGGCCGAGGCGCGCGCCGGTTCCAGCGCGATGCCGACATGGATGTCAAGCAGCAGGTAGCGGATGCCGGCAAAGAAGTGATGCAGGTAGGCCCAGACGAACCCGAGCACGATCAGCTTGACCGCCGGCATCGCGAAATAGCTTTTCCAGCGCGCGAAGCCGTCCTCGCTGCCCAGGGTGCACTGCAGCAGCAGCAGCAGCCCCGGGATCAGGAACAGGAACATCGCCACGCCGGTTACGCGATGGAAAATCGAAACAATGCCGGGAATCGGCAGGTGCAGCAGGTTGAGGTCAACCCACTTGGGTCGACTGGCCGGCGCTCGCGAAACAGAAGCCATGACGATTCCTTGTCTCTCACGTGAAGCGAACAGCGTTGCGGCAGGGTCGCACCCCGATGCGCAGGGCGGCGCGAGCTGCCTCCGGTGACCTGCATCCGATCCTCGCAGCCGTGCCGCAGGGCCTTGTTGATGTTTGCGGTGCGTTTGCGTCGAATGCGCCGCCATGCACAATCCCGGCGGATGCCTGATTCTAATCCTGAACCCAAACTTGCCCATAGCGCAAAAACCCTGAGTGGATCAGGCGCGATGCGGGCCGGGCGTCACTCATAGTATTTCCGCAAACCACTGATTTTTTATAATTTTTTGGGTCAGAAAGCGCTCTTGCGCAGGTTCGGCCGGCGGCTGTCCTGTCGTACAACCTTGTGATATCATTATTTGATATCACACATATCACGCCCGCATGGCCAGTCCGGTGAATGACAGCAAGGGTGCAGCCGCACGCAACGTCCTGCGTTACCGCGGCTACCGCGCCCGCATCGATCTGGATGCCGACAGCGGCGTGTTCAGCGGCACCGTGCTGGGCGTTGCCGAGCCGATCGTGTTTCACGGCGGCGGTCTCGACGAATTGCGCGCGGACTTCGAGTTCGCCATCGACCATTACCTCGACCAGTGCGCGCGGCTCGGCCAGAAACCCGAGCGCGCCGTTTCGGGGCGCGTCCTGCTGCGCCTGCCGCCCGACTTGCACGCGGCAGCAAGCCTGGCGGCGGCAAGCGCGGGAGAAAGCCTGAATGAATGGCTGGTCGGCGCGGTGCGCGCCAGGCTCGACGAATCCTGAATTTCGTGCCGCTCAGGCCAACTCGTTGTAGTACGCAAAGCCCTCAGTCACGCACAGCCCGCGCCGCCACTCGACCGGCTGGTCGCCATAGGTGTAGGCGACGCGATCGACGCACAGCAGCGGCATGCCCGGCCGCACGTGCAGGTATTCGGCGGCGAAGTCATCGGCCGGGACGGCGCGCAGGCGCTCCTCGGCGCGGATCATGCGCAATCCATAGGCGGTTTCGAAGAAACTGTAGATCGAACCCTTGGACTGCTTGATCTTGTCCATCGTCAGTCCGGGAACGCGCTGCGCCGCAACCACCACCTCGTCGAGGATCACCGGCCGGCCGGCGAACAGCAGCACGCGGCGGATCGACATCACCGGCGCCCCAACCTTGAGTTCCAGTGCGCGCGCCACCTCGAGGCTGGCGCGCAGCTTCTTCAGGTCGATGAAGGCGGTGACCGGCGCGATCGTCTCGCCGCTGTCGGGAATGACGCGCAGGAAGCGGTATTGCGTCTTCGGCTCGGTATGGGTGGCGACGTAAGTGCCCTTGCCTTGCCGGCGCACCAGGATGTTCTCCGCGGCGAGCAGGTCGATGGCCTTCCTTACCGTGCCCTGGCTGACGTGGTAGCGCGCCGCCAGTTCCATTTCCGAGGGGATCGCTTCGCCCGGCTTCCACTCGCCGGCGATCAGGCTTTGCGTCAGCAGGATCTTGATCTGGTCGTACAACGGCCGGAAGCTTGGCGAAGCGGCGGCGGTCGCGGGCGGGTCGGGCGGGGTCGGAGTCACCATGGCGGGGCTTTCGTGCGGGGATGTCGCCCAATCGTGCATGCTAGCACGGCCGCGACTGGGTCACTTGTCTTATATAAGATATAAGTCTATTGACAAGCCTGTCAACCGGGCATAAGATTTCCCCATCCCGCAGCGCAACAATTCAGCTGCATTTGGGCGGACAATATCGCTTCCAGCCCAACCCAGCCAACCGACGCCCCCTCCATGACACCCTACCTCCGCCCCCGCCGCTCGATGCTCTATGTGCCCGGTTGTGCACCGCGGTATCTGCACAAGGCCCGCAGCCTCAAGGTCGATTCGCTGATCTTCGACCTGGGTGACTCCGTGCTGGTGGAAAACAAGGAGTCTTCGCGCGAGCAGATCGTCGAGGCGATGCTGCAGGGCGGCTTCGGCCGGCGCGAAAAGGTCATCCGTGTCAACGACCTCGATTCGCCCTGGGGCATCGACGACATCAAGGCGGTGGCCAAGGTCGGCGCCGACGCCATCCTGTTCCCGAACGTCGAAAGCAAGACCGACGTCATCGAGGCGCTGACCCACCTCGATCGCGCCGGCGGCTCCCACATGCCGATCATGGTGATGATCGAAAGCCCGATCGCGGTGCTGCGCGCCGAGGAAATCGCCTCGGCCTCGGACCGCATCGCGGCGATGGTGATGGCCACCTCCGACCTGCTCACGCAACTGCACGGCCGGAAGACCCCCGACCGCCTGGCGCTGCACTATTCGCTGTCGCACGTGCTGCTGGTTGGCCGCGCCTTCAAGCGCGCGGTGATCGACGGCATCAGCGTCGACATCAAGGACATGCACTCGTTCGAACTGGCCTGCCGGCTGACCCGCGACCTCGGCTTCGACGGCAAGTCGCTGGTGCACCCGAACCAATTGCCCTACTGCAACGACGCCTTCACGCCCAAGCCGGCCGACATCACCCAGGCGGTGGACGTGATCAACGCGCTGGAACAAGCGCACCGCGAAGGCCGCGGCACCATCATGTTGAACGGTCGCCTCGTCGAGCACCACCACGTCAGCGCCGCCAAGCGGCTGCTGGCGCTGGTGGATATGATCAAGGAACTGGAGAGCGCCTGAGGCGCACCCGTCCCGATGCGACCGGCCAACGGCTATTTCTTCGAGGACTACGCGGTCGGCCAGGCCTTTGACCACGCCGTGCCGCGCACCATCACGCAAGGCGATTGCGCGCTCTACCAGGCGCTGACCGGTTCGCGCAACCCCCTGCACTGCAGCGAGCCGTTCGCGCAGTTGCTCGGTTACCCGGCCATGCCGGTCGACGACCTGCTGGTATTTCACATCGCCTTCGGCAAGACCGTGCCGGACATTTCCTGGAACGCGGTCGCAAACCTCGGTTATGCCGACTGCCGCTTCGTGCGGCCCGTATTCATCGGCGATACGTTGCGCGCCCAGACCACCATCCTCGGGCTCAAGCCGAACAGCAGCGGCAAGTCCGGCGTGGTGTACGTGCGCTCGAGCGCCTACAACCAGCGCGACGAACTGGTGCTGACGTGGGTTCGCTGGGTGATGGTGCACCGGCGCGCCGCCGCCGGGGGCGCCGCGCCCGGCGAGGGCTGCACCGCGTTTGCGGACAGCGTCGATGCCGGCGCCCTGCGAAAGCCGCTGAAAGCGGCAGCAGGCACCACGGTTGCGCGCGCCACCGGCTCCGACCGGTTCTGGGAGGACTACGCCGCGGACGCCGAAATCCGCCATCCGGCCGGGATGACGCTTGACGAAACCGACCACACGCTGGCCACCAAGCTCTACCAGAACACCGCGCGCGTGCACTTCGACCTCAAACACATGCAGTCCTCGCGCTTCGGCAAGCGCCTGGTCTATGGCGGCCAGGTCATCTCGATCTGCCGCGCGCTGTCCTTCGACGGGCTGGAAAACGCGCTGTCGATTCTCGCCATCAACGGCGGCTCGCATTTGAATCCGACGTTCGCCGGCGATACGCTTTACGCGGTCTCGCGCGTGCTCGGCAAGTGGCCGGTCGATGCGCACCATGGCGCGTTGCGCCTCGCGCTGTTCGGCTACAAGAACGTCGATCCGGCCTCGGCCGAGTTCAACGACAACGGCGAGGCGCAGAAAGTGCTTTCGCTCGATTACACCGTATTGATGCCAAGGCGAGGCGGCTAAGTCGAGATCCCCAATGTGTCATCCCGGCGCAGGCCGGGATCCAAGTTCACCAACATCAAATTAGGCCCCGGCCTGCGCCGCGGCGACAGATCAAAGGAAGCCCTGAAAAAGTCCAATTTGGCTGTGGTTCGACAAGCTCACCACGAACGGATTCAACGAGTGACCGTTCGTCCATAGCCTGTCGAAGGACTGGATCAGAGATTCCCAAACAGCTTTACCCAGCAGCACGCCGTCACGATTTCATGGAGCCGAGTATGCCCGTCCACCCTTCCCAAGCCCTGTTCGCCGGCGAAAAACCCTTCCCGGTGATTCCCTCCTGCGAGCATTTCTGCGGCAGCGAAAAGCTGATCGGCAAGGCGCTGGCTTTGCAGGACGAACTGGGCCCGATCTTCGACATCACCTGCGACTGCGAAGACGGCGCCCCGGCCGGGCAGGAGCAGGCACACGCCGAGATGATCGTGCGCGTGCTCATGGGCCCCACCAACAAACACAGGATGGCCGGCGCGCGCATCCATGACCATTCGCACCCGCACTGGAAGAAGGACGTCGACATTCTTGTCGGTGGCGCGGGCAAGGTGCTGGCTTACATCACAATCCCGAAGTGCACCTCGTTCGACGAGGCCCGGGAGATGATCGACTACATCCAGTCGGTGGCGAAAACGACCGGTGCCGGGCGCGAGATCCCCACGCACGTCCTCGTCGAGACCCATGGCGCACTGCGCGACGTGGCGCGCATCGCCGCGCTGCCGTCAATCCAGGTGCTCGATTTTGGCCTGATGGACTTCGTCTCCGGGCACCACGGCGCGATCCCCGCTACGGCGATGCGCTCCCCGGGGCAATTCGAGCACGCGCTGCTGGTACGCGCCAAGGCCGAGGTGGTGGCCGCGGCGCTGGCCAACGGCGTGGTTCCGGCGCACAACGTCTGCCTGGATCTGAAGAACGCCGAGGTGGTCAAGGCCGATGCCCTGCGGGCGCGCAACGAGTTCGGTTTCCTGCGCATGTGGTCGATCTACCCGGCGCAGATTCCCGCGATCGTCGATGCGATGAAACCGGACCACTCCGAAGTCGAGGATGCGGCCAACATCCTGCTCGCGGCCCAGGCCGCGGACTGGGGGCCGATCCAGTACAAGGGCGAACTGCACGACCGCGCAACCTACCGCTACTTCTGGGAATTGCTGCAAAAGGCCAAGGTCACCGGCATGGATTTCCCCGAAGCTGCGGCCCGGGCGTTCTTCTAAAACAAACTTGGCGCAGCCGATTGCGGGATTACCCGCTTTTCTTCGCGATTCGGGTGCTGTATCAATGCACGATTCGATTCACCGCAAGCCAGACCAACCCGCAATCCGGCCTGACCGGTTAGTCCACAAAACCGCGAACCCCGGCAGGCGCACACCAACATCGGACCGATCATGACCCCAAGCCCCGGCGCAAAATTCCGCCAAGCCCTCAAGGACGAATCCCCCCTGCAAGTCATCGGCGCGATCAACGCCAACCACGCGCTGCTGGCCAAGCGCGCCGGCTACCGCGCGATCTACCTGTCCGGCGGCGGCGTGGCGGCCGGCTCGCTCGGCTTGCCGGACCTCGGGATCAACAACCTCGACGACGTGCTGACCGACATCCGCCGCATCACCGACGTTTGCGACGTGCCGCTGCTGGTGGACATCGACACCGGCTTCGGCCCGTCGGCGTTCAATATCGCCCGCACGGTGAAGTCGCTGATCAAGTTCGGCGCCGCCGCCTGCCACATCGAGGACCAGGTCGGCGCCAAGCGTTGCGGTCACCGCCCCGGCAAGGAGATCGTCACCGCGCAGGAAATGGCTGATCGCGTCAGGGCAGCCGCCGATGCGAAGACCGACCCCGATTTTTTCATCATCGCCCGCACCGATGCCATCCAGATGGAAGGCGTGGACGCGGCCATCGAGCGTTCGCTCTTGTGCGTCGAGGCCGGCGCCGACGCCATCTTTGCCGAAGCCGCCTATGACCTGCCGACCTACAAGAAATTCGTCGATGCCGTGAAAGTGCCGGTGCTGGCCAACATCACCGAGTTCGGCAAGACGCCGCTATTCACGGTGGCCGAACTGAAAAGCGTCGGTGTGGGCATCGTGCTCTACCCGCTCTCGGCATTCCGCGCCATGAACAAGGCTGCCGAAACGGTCTATCAGACGATCCGCAGGGACGGCCACCAGAAAAACGTCATCGACATCATGCAGACACGCGACGAGCTCTACGATCGCATCGGCTACCACGCCTTCGAGCAGTCGCTCGACCAGCTTTTCGCCAAAAAGAAGTAGCCATGCCCGATCCGCTGGTCCTGCCCACCTTTCCCGCGCCGGTGGAGTTGCGCACGGAGCGCCTGTTGCTGCGGCAGTGGAAGGACAGTGACGCAGATGCATGGGCGGCGATGAACGCGGACCCGGAAGTGCGCAAGTATTTTCCCAAGGTCAACACGCGCGAGGAATCGCAGGGCGAAATGGACCGCATCCGCGCCGGTATCGCCCAGCGCGGCTGGGGCATGTGGGCTGTGGAAGTGCCGGGCGTCTCGCCGTTCATCGGCTTTGTCGGGCTGAACCCGCCCGGCTTTCCGGCGCCTTGGCAGCCCGGCGTGGAAACCGGCTGGCGGCTCGCCCGCGAAGCCTGGGGCAAGGGCTACGCCACGGAAGGCGCCGAGGCCTCGCTCTACTTTGCGTTCGAATACCTGCGCCTGCCCGAGGTGCTGGCCCTGTCGGTGGTACCGAACAAGCCTTCGCACGCGGTCATGGAACGCATCGGCATGAAGCGCTGGCATGGCATGGAATTCGACCATCCGCGCACACCAACCGACTGGCCGCTCCGAAACCACATCGTCCACCGCATCCGCGCCACCGAATGGCACCAACTGCGCAAGGCGCGCATCGGCAACCTGAAAACCCCAGCACCGGCGCGCACTTCCGGGCAAAACCGCCCGAAACGCCGCGCCCATTCCTGACTTTTCCTCGACCCAAAAGGAAGACACGCCATGAACACGACAGCCGCCCC
>DASUDU010000193.1:0-3314 GCA_036275435.1 Usitatibacteraceae bacterium
GACCACCAACGCCGGCAGCAACGCTGCCGCAGCCAGCGCGACGCTGACGGTAAATCCGGTGGCCAACGTTTCTGTCACCAAGAGCGGTCCGGCGACAATCCTGTGGGGAACCACGCTGACCTACACGGCAACGGTAAGCAATGCCGGGCCCGATGCAGCCAATGTGACCGTATTCACCGACAACGTACCCGCAGCCCTCAGCGCGGTGAGCGCATCCTGCGGCACAGCCGTTGGTGGTGCGGTGTGCGGCGCCGTCAATGTTGCCGGCAATGCCGTCAGTAGCACCATCACGACCTTGCCGGCGGGCGGCAGCGTGACCTTCACCATTCAGGGTACCGCGCCGCAGTCGGGAACGCTGGCCAATTTCGCAACCGCGATCGTTCCGGCCGGCATCAGCGACCCGGACGACCCGGCGCGGACCGGTGCGGGCAACAACACGTCCGGTACGGTCACGACCAATGTATTGGCACCGAACCTGCAGTTGACCAAGACCGCGTCGAGCGGCACCTTTACCGTCGGCGGCACGGGCAGCTTCACGCTGACCCCTAACAACACCTCGGGAACCGCGCCCACCAGCGGCACGATCACCGTGACCGACACGTTGCCGGCCGGTCTTGCCTACGTCGCCGCCGGATCGGGTGGCGCCGGCTGGACCTGCTCCGCGGCGGCGCAGGTGGTGACCTGCACCAGCGCCAATGTCATCGCCGCCGGCGCTGCCGGCACGCCGATTGTCGTCAACGTCAGTGTGGCAAGCAATGCAGTGCCCAGCGTGACCAATACCGCCCAGGTCTCCGGCGGCAACGAGCCGGCAGTCAACAGCGGCAACAACAGCGCCCTGGCGATGGTCGCGGTGGGCGCTGCGGCGGTCAACACGTTCCTCACCGATGGCGCGGCTAGCGGCCAGCCGGGAAGTTCGGTCCTGTACACGCACGTGTTCAACGCCGGTATCGCCGGCACGGTGAGCTTTGCCACCACCGACGTTGCCAACCCGATGGTGGCGGGTTGGACCAATACGATCTATCGCGACAGCAACTGCAATGGCGTGCTTGACGTGGCCGAAGCAACGACGCCCCTTTCGGGCGCCGTGGCAGTCAATCCGGGTGACCAGGTGTGCATCATCATCAAGTCAAACATTCCGGCCACCGCGCCATACAACGCGCAGGACATCATCACCGTCACGGCCACGTTCGTGCCGACCGTCGGTCCGACGGTGCAGTACACGCGGCAGGACGTGACGACAGTCACTACCGGCGCGTCGCCGCTGACCTTGATGAAGTCGGTGCGCAATGTCACCCAGGGCGGAGTGGCGGGCACCACCAATACTGCCAAGCCGGGTGAAACGCTCGAATACGTCATCACCTATTCGAACAGTTCGAGTTCGCCGGTGACGATGGTGGTGGTCAATGACCTGACGCCGGCGTTCACCACCTTCGTTTCGGCCGCTTGCGGCGCGCCGCTGCCGGCCGCGCTGAGCGCCTGCGCGGTGACGGTCCAGCCCGCTGTCGGATCCGCCGGCAACCTGCAGTGGACCCTGACCGGGCAACTCAACGGTGGCCAGAGCGGCACCGTGACATTCCGCGTCGCCGTCCAGTAGCACACAATACTCCTTATCCGGCGAGGCTTTCCGGGCGATTTGCCCTGGAAAGGCTCGCCAGATCTGGAGTTTCTGCGAGATAGGGTTTCCCCGCCTGCTTTTTTTGCAGCGCAACAATCGTTCTCGTATAATCAAAAATGAGCCTGAACCGGCGGTGTGACCGGTCGTTGCCGGTGGATACCGGTTCGCGCGGATCGCAGCGAATTTCCTCGACCTATCCCAGCGGAGTTCAAGAATGAAAAAACCCATGCGCGTCGCCGTCACCGGCGCGGCCGGTCAGATCGGCTACAGCCTGTTGTTTCGCATTGCCTCGGGCGAAATGCTCGGCAAGGACCAGCCCGTCATCCTGCAACTGCTGGAAATCCCGGATGAAAAGGCGCAGAAGGCGCTCAAGGGCGTGATGATGGAAGTCGACGACTGCGCATTCCCGCTGCTGGCCGGCATGAGCGCGCATTCCGATGCCAACACGGCGTTCAAGGACGCCGACGTCGCGCTGCTGGTCGGTGCGCGTCCGCGCGGTCCCGGCATGGAGCGGAAGGACCTCCTTGAAGCCAATGGGGCGATTTTCACCGTGCAGGGCAGGGCGCTCGACGCGGTCGCCTCGCGCAACGTCAAGGTGCTGGTGGTCGGCAACCCGGCCAACACCAATGCCTACATCGCGATGAAATCGGCGCCGGGACTGCCGCGCGAGAATTTCACCGCCATGCTGCGCCTCGACCACAATCGCGCGCTTTCGCAACTGGCCGGCAAGACCGGCAAGGCCGTGGATTCGATCGAGAAAATGATCGTCTGGGGCAACCATTCCCCGACCATGTATCCCGATTACCGCTTCGCCACGATCGGCGGCGCCCCGGCCAAGTCGGTGGTCAACGACGAGGAGTGGTATCGCGGCACCTTCATCCCGACCGTCGGCAAGCGCGGCGCGGCGATCATCGAGGCGCGCGGCCTGTCCTCGGCAGCGTCGGCGGCCAATGCGGCGATCGATCACGTGCGCGACTGGGTGATGGGCACCAACGGCAAGTGGGCCACCATGGGCGTCCCGTCGGACGGCAGCTACGGCATTCCCGATGGGGTCATGTATGGAGTCCCGGTCACTTGCGAAGGCGGCAGTTACACGCGGGTCAAAGGGCTCGAGATCGATGAGTTCTCGCGCGGCAAGATGGACGCCACGCTCAAGGAACTCGAGGAAGAACGCGCCGCGGTGGCTCACCTGTTGAAATAACGGCGCGACGCAAACGGCAAGAAAGGCCGCGGCGACCCCGCGGCCTTTTGCATTGGTGGCGGCAAACCCCAGGCGCTCGCGAACGGCGCGGTCAGGCCTCGCGAAAGATCGCGTGCGCCGCGCCGGCGAACAGCGTCGCGATGGCGATGAAGCCGATGGCCGAGCGCGTCATCGAACCGGTCGCGATGTCCATCACCGCATCGATCAGGAAGTTGCCGCCGCCGGCGAACAGCACAACGCCGATCGCCGCCAGCGCCGAACAGGCCAGCGGAATCAAGGCGCGCGCGGCGGGCGTCAGCCGATGCGCTGCCGGCAACGCATCGAGCACCCGAAGGGTAAAACCGGCATCGTCGATGTAGCTTGCGCGCATGCGTTCGGCGTCGCGCTTGAGCTGCTCATCGACCGCATCGCGCACAATGGTCATGGGGGGTTTCATGCTGCGGCTCCTTCACCGGATGCGTAGGCGGCAAGCCGCTCGCGCATCTTGTCCTTGGCTCT
>DASUDU010000194.1:0-2337 GCA_036275435.1 Usitatibacteraceae bacterium
ATCGCCGGCCGGAACCGTCGTCGCCTACTCCGACAATTCGGCGGTGATGGCAGGCGCCCGCATCGAGCGCTTCCACTGCGCCAGCGACGGCGTCTATCGCGCGCACGAGGAACTGACGCACATCCTGATGAAGGTGGAGACGCACAACCATCCGACCGCCATCGCGCCCTGGCCCGGCGCGGCGACCGGTTCGGGCGGGGAGATCCGCGACGAAGGCGCCACCGGCACCGGCGCAAAGCCGAAAGCCGGACTGACCGGATTTTCCGTTTCCAACCTGGAGATCCCGGGACATCGCCGCCCTTGGGAAGCCGGCTACGGAAAACCGGCGCGCATCGCCTCGCCCCTGTCGATCATGATCGACGGACCGCTGGGCGGGGCCGCGTTCAACAACGAGTTCGGACGCATCAACCTGACCGGTTATTTCCGCACGCTCGAGCAGGCGGCGGGCGGCGTGATGCGCGGCTATCACAAGCCGATCATGATTGCCGGCGGGCTGGGCAACATCGCGGCCGCGCACACGCACAAGAAGCCGTTGCCCCCCGGTTCCCTGCTGGTGCAACTGGGCGGGCCGGGCATGCGCATCGGGCTCGGCGGCGGGGCCGCCTCGTCGATGAGTTCCGGCGCCAATACCGAGGCCCTCGATTTCGATTCCGTGCAGCGCGCCAATCCCGAAATGCAGCGCCGCTGCCAGGAAGTCATCGATGCCTGCTGGGCACGCGGGGAGGACAACCCGATCCTGAGCATCCACGACGTCGGCGCCGGCGGGCTGTCGAACGCCTTTCCGGAACTGGCGCACGGCGGCGGCGCCGGCGCGACGTTCGACCTGCGGCGTATTCCCGTCGAAGAGAAGGGCATGAGCCCGCGCGAGATCTGGAGCAATGAATCGCAGGAGCGCTATGTCCTGGCGATCGCGCCGCAGAGCCTGGAGTTGTTCGCCGCAATCGCCGAACGCGAACGCTGCCCGTATGCCGTGATCGGCGCGGCAACCGCGGAGCCGCGCCTGGTGGTTACCGACTCCCTGCTCGGCCCGAACGCGGTGGACATGAACATGGACGTGCTGCTGGGCAAGCCGCCGCGCATGCACCGTGACGCCTCCCGCGTGCGGCGCGCGTTCCAGCCGTTCGATGCGTCTGGAATCGCGCTCGAGGACGCCGTCGACCGCGTCCTGCGCCTGCCCGCGGTGGCCGACAAGAGTTTCCTCATCACCATCGGCGACCGTTCGGTCGGCGGGCTGACCGCGCGCGACCAGTTTGTCGGGCCGCGCCAGGTCGCCGTGGCCGACTGTGCGGTGACGCTGATGAGTTTTGGCACGCTGCGCGGCGAAGCGATGGCGATGGGCGAAAAGGCGCCCCTGGCGATGATCGACGCGCCGGCTTCAGGACGCATGGCGGTCGGCGAGGCGATCACCAACATTGCCGCCGCCGACATCGAGGCGCTTTCCGACATCAAGCTGTCCGCCAACTGGATGGCGGCAGCCGGCTCGCCCGGCGAGGACGCCGCCCTGTTCGCCACGGTTCGTGCGGTCGGCATGGAATTGTGTCCGGCGCTGGGAATTTCGATTCCGGTGGGCAAGGATTCCCTGTCGATGCGCACGGTCTGGCAGGATGGCGACACGCAAAGGGAGGTCGTTGCACCGGTCTCGCTGGTCATTTCGGCCTTTGCGCCGGTGGTGGACGCGTCGCGCACGCTGACTCCGTGCTGGGATGGCGCGGCGCAGCGCGAAGTCGAACTGGCGCTCATTGACCTGGCCGCCGGCCGGCAGCGCTTGGGCGGGTCGGCGTTGGCGCAGGTATACGGGCAGGCCGGAGACGCGGTTCCGGATCTGGAGGATCCGGAGCTGCTCAAGGCGTTCTTCGGCGCGCTGCGCACGCTGTCGCGCAGCGGGCTGTTGCTGGCCTATCACGACCGCTCCGACGGCGGCTTGCTGGCGACGGTGGCCGAGATGATGTTCGCCAGCGGTGTTGGCGTGACGCTCAACCTCGACCTGCTGACATTTGCCGAGCGCCAGGCCGACATCGACGACTACGACACCACGTCGGCCACGCAGCGGCTCGGCGAATCGGCCGCGGTGCTGGCCGCCCTGTTCAACGAAGAACTAGGCGCGGTGATTGCCTATGCGCGCGGGCAGCGCGACGCAGTGATGCGCCTGTTGCGCGAGCGCGGGCTCGGCGCAAACGTGACCGTGATCGGCGCGGCCAACAGCAAGGACGAATTGCGCATCGTTCGAGCCGGGCGCAGCCTGTTTGCGCGGCCGCGCATTGCCCTGCATCAGGCCTGGAGCGAAACCAGCCACCTGATCCAGTCGCTGCGCGACAATCCGCAGACGGCGGCCGAGGA
>DASUDU010000195.1:0-3087 GCA_036275435.1 Usitatibacteraceae bacterium
CGTCAACCCGGGCGACTTGCGCGTGGCCCGCGAGGCCTGCGGCGCCTGCCACCTGGAAGTCATCCAGGCGGTGGAAAGGAGCCTGATGTCGACCAGCGCCATGCTCTGGGGCGGCGCGGCCTACAACAACGGCATCCTGCCATACAAGCGCTACATCATCGGCGAGGCCTACACGGCCGATGGCATCGGCGCGCTGATCAAGAACCCGGTGGTGCCAACACCGGAGATGACCAAAATGGGCATCCTGCCGCAACTGGCGCCACTGCCGGCCTGGGAAACGATCCCGCCGGGCGACATTTTCCGCGTCTTCGAGCGCGGCGGGCGCGTGATCAACTCGCAGTTCCCGGAAGTCGGGCTGCCCAACAGCACCGGCGCCCTGCAGAAGCTCGACGAGCCGGGCCGCCCGGACATCAAGCAATCCAACCGTGGCCCCGGCACCGGACAGCGCATCGCCGTGCCGGTGATCAACATCACCAAGACGCGCCTCAATGACCCGCACCTGTGGTTCTTGGGCACCAACGAGAATCCGGGGGACTTTCGTTCCTCCGGCTGCACCGCCTGCCACACCGTCTACGCCAACGACCGCGAACCCAAGAGGAGCGGTCCCTACGCGGCGTTCGGCAACGACGGCAAGTCGCAGTCGAAGGATCCGACCATTCCGAAGGACCGCTCGGGCCATCCGCTGAAGCACGAGTTCACCCGCGCCATCCCCTCCTCGCAGTGCATGGTCTGCCACATGCACCAGCCCAACGTGTTCGTCAACACGTTCTATGGCACCACCATGTGGGACTACGAGTCGGATGCGCCGTCGATGTGGCCGAAATCGCAGAAGTACCCGACGGCCGCCGAGGCGCGCAAGATCCTCGACCGCAACCCCGAGGAGGCGTCGATCCGCGGGCTGTGGAGCGATCCGCAGTTCCTCAAGGAGGTGTCAAAGCTCAACCCGACACTGAAAGACACGCAATTCGCCGATTACCACGGCCACGGCTGGAACTTCCGCTACATCTTCAAGCGCGACAGGAAGGGCACCCTGCTCGACAAGGACGGCAAGCCGGTCGACGACAAGGACCCGGAGAAGTTCCAGAAGGCGGTGCACCTGGCCTCGATCCACCTCGACCTGGGCATGCATTGCGTAGACTGCCATTTCTCGCAGGACGCGCACGGCAACGGCCACATCTACGGCGAAGTCGCGGCGGCCATCGAAATCGATTGCGTCGACTGCCACGGCACGGCGGACCAGTACCCGACCTTGTTCACCTCCGGCCCGGCGGCCAAACCCGGCGGCCGCGACCTCAAGTTGCTGCGTACCCAGGATGGCCGCAAGCGCTTCGAGTGGATCGACGGCAAGCTGTTCCAGCGCTCGGCGCTGCACAAGGACCTCGAGTGGGAAATGTCCCTGACCAAGGACACCGTCACGCCGGGGCATCCGAAATACAACGTGAAGGCGGCGCGCGCCAAGCTGATGCACGCCGGTGCCGACGGGCGCGCCGGGGCGTGGGGCAACGCGGCGCCGAAGGACGGCTACGCCCATTCGAACGACAAGATGACCTGCTTCACCTGCCACCTGTCGTGGACGACCTCGTGCGCCGGATGCCACCTGCCGATCCAGGCCAACTGGAAGACCGAGCGCCACCACTACGAGGGCGGCGAAACGCGCAACTACGCGACCTACAACCCGCAGGTGGCGCGTGACGAGATGTTCCAGCTGGGCAAGCACGGCCCGGTGAAGGGCTCGCGCATCGCGCCGGTGCGCTCGAGTTCGGCGCTGATCCTGTCCTCGACCAACTCCAACCGCGAGCGCATCTACGTGCAGCAGCCGCCGATGGCCGCCTCGGGCTTTTCCTCGCAGGCGTTCGCCCCGCATTACCCGCACACCGAAAGGAAGACCGAGACCAAGACCTGCAGCGACTGCCACGTCGCCAAAGCCAACGACAACAACGCGATCATGGCGCAGCTCCTGCTGCAGGGCACCAACTTCGTCAACTTCGTCGGCTTCAACGCCTACCTCGGGGCGCAAGGCCACGTCGAGGCGGTTCAGGTCACCGAGTGGGAGGAGCCGCAGGCGGTGATCGGCAGTTACCTGCACCAGTACGCCTATCCGGACTGGTTCGCCGATCACCAGAAGCGCAAGCTCGAGCTGCCCGAGGCGCACCACCACACCACCAGGGGCCCGGCGCGCTGCATCATGCTGCGCGGCGAATACCTGTTCGTCGCCGAGGGCGCGGGCGGGTTCCGCGTCTACGACGTGGCCAACATCGGCAACAAGGGCGTTTCGCAGCGCATCATCACGGCGCCGTATTCGCCGCTGGGCCACAACGCCCATGTGCCCTCGACCAACGCCACCTGCATGGCGCTGCCGACCAACCAGGCGATTGCGCCGACGCGCAACGTCGGCGAGCTGATGCGCAAGACCAACGAGGAGCAGCCCTTCCACCCGATCTACCACTATGCCTTCGTGGTCGATGCCGAGGAGGGCCTCATCGTCGTCAATGTCGACACCTTCGCCGACGGTGAGCCGCGCAACAACTTCCTCAAGCGCGAAATCACCTGGAACGAGGGCGGCGTGCTCAACGGCGCGCGCCACATCACGCTCGGCGGGCACTACGCGTACATTGCCACCGGCAGCGGACTGGTGATCCTCGACATCGACGATCCGTTGAAGCCGAAGGTCGCGGCACGGGTGCCGCTGGTCGACATGCGCGCGTCCGCGCTGCAGTTCCGCTACCTGTTCGCCACCACGCGCGAAGGCCTGCAGGTGATTGACGTGACGCACCCGGAAAAGGCCATGCTGGTTGGCACCGCGCGCGTGCCGATCGCCGATGCGCGCGGCATTTACCTGGCGCGCACCTATGCCTACATTGCCGCCGGCAAGGACGGGCTGGTGATCGTCGACGTCGAAAAGCCGCACGCGCCGTTCGAATACCGGCGTTTCAGCGCCGACGGCCAGCTCAACGACGCGCAGGACGTCATCGTCGGCACCACCAACGCTTCGCTGTTTGCCTATGTCGCGGACGGCGCCAACGGCCTGAAGGTGGTGCAACTGACCTCGCCGGACCTGCAGCCGAAGTTCTACGGTTTCTCGCCGGA
>DASUDU010000196.1:0-4031 GCA_036275435.1 Usitatibacteraceae bacterium
TGCCGGGCTTGGCGGTGCCGACCAGCGCGTTGAGGTTGGCGCCGTCCATGTACACCTGTCCGCCAGCATCGTGGATGATCTTGCAGATTTCAGTGATCGCCTCTTCGAACACACCGTGGGTCGACGGGTAGGTCACCATCAATGCGGCCAGCCTGGCCTGGTATTGCTCGGCCTTGGCTTTCAAATCGGCCACGTCGACGTTGCCGTGCGCGTCGCAGGCCACGGCGACGACTTCCATGCCGCACATCTGCGCCGAAGCCGGGTTGGTGCCATGCGCCGAGGTCGGGATCAGGCAGACATCGCGACCGCTGTCGCCGCGGGACCGGTGGTAAGCGCGGATCGCCAGCAGCCCCGCGTATTCGCCCTGCGCACCCGAATTGGGCTGCAGCGAAACCGCGTCGTATCCGGTGACTTCGCACAACGCCTTGGACAGCGTCTCGACCAGTTCGCGGTAGCCCTCGGCCTGGTCGGCCGGCGCATACGGATGGATGCTTCCGAACTCGGGCCAGGTGACCGGGATCATCTCGCTGGTGGCGTTGAGCTTCATGGTGCAGGAACCGAGCGGGATCATCGCGCGATCCAGCGCCAGGTCCTTGTCCGAGAGGCTACGGATGTAGCGCAGCATTTCGGTTTCCGAGTGGTAGCTGTTGAACACCGGATGCGTGCAAAACGCGCTGGCGCGCGCGAGGCCCGGCGGGATCGGGTCCGGCAGCGCTTCACGATCCAGTTCCGCCACCGTGAACGACGCCGGTCCGCCCTGGAAGACCCGCCAAATGCCCTCGACGTCGGCGCGCGTGGTGGTTTCATCGAGCGAAATGCACAGCACCTCCGGCGTGAGCTTGCGGAAATTGACGCCGTGGCGCTGTCCGCGCTCGAGAATGGCGCCGGTCTGTTCGCCGGTCTTGACGGCGATGGTGTCGAAAAAACTGGGCAGCGGGCAGGCGAAGCCGAGCTTCTTGAGGCCTTCCTGCAGAATTACCGTGAGGCGGCTGACCCGCTTCGCGATTCGCGTCAACCCGTCCGGGCCGTGATAGATCGCATACATGCTGGCCATCACCGCCAGCAGCACCTGCGCGGTGCAGATGTTGGAGGTGGCCTTTTCACGGCGGATGTGCTGCTCGCGGGTTTGCAAAGCCAAGCGCAGCGCCGGGTTGCCCATTGCGTCCTTGGAAATACCAACCAGCCGGCCCGGCATGTTGCGCTTGAGCGCATCCTTGCAGGAAAGATACCCCGCGTGCGGGCCGCCAAAACCCATCGGCACGCCGAAGCGTTGCGCGCTGCCGACCGCGATGTCGGCGCCCCACTCGCCCGGAGGTGCCAGCAGGGTGAGCGCCAGCAGGTCCGCGGCAACGATGAACAGCGCGCCTTTGGCGTGTGCGGCCTCGACAAACGGTTTCATGTCGTGGATCAGGCCGACCGTCGACGGGTACTGCGCGATCACCGCGAAGTGGTCCATTTCGCCGATCATCTTGTGCGCTTCGCCCACCTTCACCTCGATGCCCAGCGGCTCGGCGCGGGTTTTCAGCACGGCGATGGTCTGTGGGTGGATGTCGCCGGCGACGATCAGGGTGTTGCTCTTCGAGCGCGCGCTGCGCTTGGCCAGGGTCATCGCCTCAGCCGCGGCGGTCGCTTCGTCGAGCAGGGAAGAACCGGCGATTTCCATGCCGGTCAGGTCGCTGATCATCGTCTGGAAATTGAGCAGCGCTTCCAATCGCCCCTGCGAGATTTCCGGCTGGTACGGCGTGTAGGCGGTGTACCAGGCGGGGTTTTCGAGGATGTTGCGCAGGATCACGCCCGGCGTGTGGGTGCCGTGGTAGCCCTGGCCGATGTAGCTCTTGAAGACCTTGTTCCTGCCGGCGATGCGCTTCATCTCGGCCAGCGCGGCGGCCTCGCTCATCGGCTCGGGCAGCGCCAGCGGCTGCGCGGTGCGAATGGCGGCCGGGATCACCTGGCGCATCAGTTCATCCATCGAGGCGGCGCCCACGGTTTTGAGCATCGCCGGCAAATCGCCGGCTCCGGGGCCGATATGGCGGGCGATGAACTCGCCGGTGTTTTCAAGTTGTTCGAGTTGCATGATGGTTTGCGTGTTGTCGGTGCGTTGTTCGGTTCAGGAAACACCACGCCCCGGGGCCTGCGCAAGACAGCCGGTTGCCGGGCGATCCCGGCAGTCCTGGCGGTCCATGGCATGTCCGGGGCCGGGCGATTGATTGGCCTAGGCGGCCTTCACGCTGGCTTCGTAGGTGGTCGCATCCATCAGACCCTCCAGGGTTGCGCCGGCTGCGGGCTTGACCTTGAAGATCCACGCGGCATACGGGTCGCTGTTGATCTGCTCCGGGTGGGTATCGAGGTCGCCGTTGAAGGCGGTGATTTCGCCGTCGACCGGGATGTAGACATCGCTGGCCGCCTTGACGCTTTCCACCACGCAGGCCGTGTCGCCCCTGGACAGCGTTTCGCCGACCTTGGCGTCGCCGACGAACACGAGGTCGCCCAGCATGTTCTGCGCCGCATCGGAAATGCCGATGGTCAGCGTGCCATCGGCCTCGGTGCGCACCCATTCATGGCTGTCGGTGTATTTCAGATCGCTCGGGAAATTCATCTGATGTTCTCCTAGGAAAAAATGCCGTTTGCCGCGATGCCCTCCTCCACCTTCAAGGGGGAGGCCGGGAGGGGGATGGGGTTCGGTAGAAGCATGAAAGGGTCAGACCAGCGCCTTGCCGTGGCGCACGAAGGACGGCTTGGTGACCAGCGCATCGATTCGCTTGTCGCGGATCTCGACCTGCACAGTGTCGCCAACCTTGACCGCGAGCGGCACGCGAGCCAGTGCGATGGAAAAGCCCAGCGTCGGCGAAAACGTGCCGCTGGTGGTTTCGCCGTCGCCGTGCGTGGTGATCACTTTCATGTGCGCGCGCATCACGCCCTTGTCGAGCAGTTTCAGGCCGACGAAGTTCCAGCGCTGGCCCTGGCTTTCCAGTGCGTCGCGGCCGATGAACTCGCGGTCGGAATCCTCGGCCATCGCCACCGTCCAGCCCATGCCGGCGTCGAGCGGATTGACCGTCTCGCTCATTTCGTTGCCGTACAGGTTCATGCCGGCTTCCAGCCGCAGCGTGTCGCGCGCGCCCAGGCCGCATTCGGCCACGCCGGCGTCCTTCAGGTCCGACCAGAGCTTCACCGCGGCGCCAGCCGGCAGCGTGATTTCAAAGCCGTCTTCGCCCGTGTAGCCGGTGCGCGCGAGGAACACATCGCCGATTTCGGCCGCGTAGAACACACCCAATCCTTCGCCCGCGGCGCGCCACTCCGGCCGCGCCTTGAGTACCTTTGCGCGCGCATTGGGCCCCTGGACGGCGATCATTGCCACATCGCGGCGCGGCGTGATATCGACGTCGTAGGCCTCGGCGATGCGCTTCATGTGCGCCAGGTCCTTGGTCGCGGTCGAGGCATTGATGACCACGCGATACTCGTCGCCGCCGCGCCAGTAGACGATCAGGTCGTCGATCACGCCGCCGGAATTGTTGAGCATGGCCGAATACAGCGCCTTGCCCGGCTTGGTCAGCTTGTCGACGTCGTTGGCGATCAGGCGCTTGAGGAACGACTTCGGGCGGCTGCCGCCGACGTCGAGCGCGCACATGTGCGAGACATCGAACATCCCGGCGTCCTTGCGCACCGCGTGGTGCTCCTCGATCTGCGAGCCGTAATGCAGGGGCATTTCCCAGCCGCCGAAATCAACCATCTTGGCGCCGCTGGCGATGTGCGCTTCGTACAGGGGGGTATGGAGCAGGGACATGGGGCCTCGGGCAGGAAGAGACGGGGGAACGCAGGCCTCCGGCTGAGTGGAGGCCGCCCCTCTGTCCTTTTGCCTGAGAGTTGAGCGTCCGGCGCTGCATGGCAGCAGCCGGTCGCGTGCCCCTTCGGCGCCGGTGTCGCGATGCTGGCGCGATCCGGTCTCTCCAGAGTGCCGCCCTGCCGGACGTGGTTCTTTTGCCTGAGCGATTATCGGGCGATACGCCTTCGGCGGCGCCGGGATGTTCTCCGGC
>DASUDU010000197.1:0-3007 GCA_036275435.1 Usitatibacteraceae bacterium
ATCTCGAAGATTTCCTCGACGATCTGCGGCGCCAGGCCCATCGACGGCTCGTCGAGCAGGATCATCGACGGCTTGGCCATCAGCGCGCGCCCGACCGCCGTCATCTGCTGCTCGCCGCCGGAGGTGAATCCGGCCTGCGCATGGCGGCGCGTCTTCAGGCGCGGGAAATAGGCATAGACCTTCTCCAGGTCGGCGGCAATCGCGCCGCGCCCGTCGGTTCGCGTGTAGGAGCCGGTGAGCAGGTTCTCTTCCACCGTCAGGTGGCCGAAGCAATGCCGGCCTTCCATGACCTGCACCACGCCGCGCCGGACCAGGTCGGATGGCGAAAGCTGGTGCACTTTCTCGCCGCGAAACTCCACCGAGCCCTTGGTCACCTCGCCGCGTTCCCCCTTGAGCAGGTTCGACACCGCGCGCAGGGTCGTGGTCTTGCCCGCCCCGTTGGCGCCGAGGATGGCGACGATGCCGCCTTCCGGGACGACCAGCGACACCCCCTTGAGCACGAGGATGACGTGGTTGTAGATCACCTCGATGCCGTTGACGATCAGCAGCGGCTTGGCGGCGTTGGGGTCGGTTGGAGCTTGCATGTCAGGTCCGCATGAAAAACTCGTTGACTGGCGTGGCTTTTCGGGCACAATCGCCAGAAATGCCACGCCAGTACTGGAGTTTTACTTCTCCTTGCTGCAATCGCGCGGGGTGATCTTCTTCTCCGCGGCGTACTTGGCGGCCGAAGCCTTGATCAAAGGCTGCAGGAACTTTGCATCCGACTGGTACCACTCGGACGTATAGCTCCAGCTCTTGCCATCCCAGGTGTGGATGCGGGCCGAACGCGCGCCCTCGTGATCGGAGCAGGAAGTCTTGACCGGCTGCATCATGCCCTCCATGCCCATTGCCTTGATGCGCGCGGCGTCGATGTTGAGGTTCTCCGCACCCCAGCGCACCTCCTCGCCGGTGACCACACGGTTGCCGTACTTCTTCTGCGCCGAGCGGATCGACTCGACCACCAGCGCGGCGGAGAGCATGCCGCGGTTGTAAAGGACCTGGCCGATTTCCTCTTTCTTGCCGGTGCCCTGCCCTTTGTCGTACACATGCTTGAGGATGTCCTTGTGCACCGGTCGGTCGCTCTCGGAGCTGTGGCCCAACGCCAAGCCGTTATAGCCCTTGGCGCTGGCTTCCGAGGAAGTGACGTCCGGCTCCGCGGCAGCCCACCACACCGCAAACATTTGCAGGCGCGGATACGAAACGGCGATCGCTTCCTTGACGGCGGTCGAGTTCATCACGCCCCATCCCCACAGGAACACGTAGTCGGGACGGCTCTGGCGGATCTGCAGCCACTGCGACTTCTGCTCGATGCCCGGGTGGGTGACCGGCAGCTTCATCAGCTCAAAGCCGTGCTTCTTGGCGTGCTCCTCGAGCACCGGGATCGGTTCCTTGCCGTAGGGCGAATCGTGGTACACGAGCGCGATCTTCTTGCCCTTCAGGCTGCCCTTCTTGGAAACGTGCTGGACGAGGATGTCCGCCGCGGTCCAGTAGGTGCCGAGGAACGGGAAGTTCCACGCAAACACGCTGCCGTCGACCGAGTCGGCGCGCCCGTACCCGGTGGTGAACAGCACGGTCTTGTCGGCGGCGACCTTTTCGGTCAGCGCAAAGGTGATGCCGGTGGAAAGCGGGTTGAAGCCGATCGGCTTCTTGCTCTTCAGCCGTTCATAGCACTCCACGCCGCGGTCGGTGGCGTAGCCGGTCTCGCACTCCTCGAAAGCGAGCTTGACGCCGTTGACGCCGCCGTCGCGGGAGTTGACCAGCTTCAGGTAGTCGACGAAGCCGTTCGCCCACGGCACGCCGTTGGGCGCATAGGCGCCGGTGCGGTACACCAGCACCGGGACAAAGATCTCGTTGGCCGATTGCGCCGCAACCGGTACGGCGGACGCGAGTGCAGCGGCGACGGCACCAGCCAGGGCCAGGGACTTCAAAACGTTTTTCATGGTTCCTCCTTCATTCGATGGGCGACGCAACAGGGTTGAACAGCGATGGATGAAACGGGATCGATCAATGCGGGAACGGCCAGATGCGCAGCTTTTCCTTGCCGATTGCCCAAAGCCGTGCCAGGCCGTGCGGCTCGGCGATGAGGAAAAACACGATCAGCGCGCCGAACACCATCAACTCGACATGCGAGACCAAGGCGGTGCTGACGCTGAACCCGGCCAGGCCGCCCAGCCAGGGCAGCATCTGGTTGAGCAGGATCGGCAGGACGACGATGAACGCGGCGCCGAGGAACGCGCCGAGGATCGAGCCCAGGCCGCCGATGATGATCATGAACAGCAGGTTGAACGACAGGTTGATGTTGAACGCCAGCGGCTCCCACGCGCCCAGGTGGACAAAACCCCACAGCGCGCCGGAGATGCCGACCATGAAGGAGCTGACGCCGAACGCGGTGAGCTTGGCGTACACCGGGCGGATGCCGATCACCTCCGCGGCGACATCCATGTCGCGCGTGGCCATCCAGGCACGGCCGATGTGGCTCCTTACCAGGTTCTTCGCCACCAGCGCGAACACCGCGACCAGGCTCAGCACAAAGAGGTATTTCTCGATCGGCGAATCGACTTTCCAGCCGAACATCTCGATGGTCGACGGCGCCACCGAGCCGGAAGCGTTGTAATTGGTGAACCACTTGACGCGCGCGAACAGCCAATCCATGAAGAATTGCGCAGCCAGCGTGGCCACCGCAAGGTACAGGCCCTTGATGCGCAGGCTGGGTATGCCGAACAGCATGCCCACCAGCGCCGCGATCAAGCCGGCGATGAGCAGGATGACGACGAAATTGAGCCAAGGCAGGCGCACCGCCAGGTTGTAGGCGGCGTAGGCCCCCACTGACATGAAGGCGGCGGTGCCAAGCGAAATCTGCCCGCAGTAGCCGACAAGGATATTGAGGCCGATCGCGGCCAGCGCCAGGATCAGCCAGGGGATCAGCAGCGCACGGAACACGTAGTCGCTGGTGATGATAGGCACAACA
>DASUDU010000198.1:0-3031 GCA_036275435.1 Usitatibacteraceae bacterium
CGCCTTCGCGGGGACGACACAAAAGTGTGTCACGCAACTTTGGAATCCTCAAAAAACGCTCGACTCCTTCGCGGGCCAACTCCGTTTTGACGCCGTCCACTCAGCGCCGATTGCGCGCAAGGGCAAACGCCATGATTCGCCTTTGGGTCATAAAACACTGCTGCACTGCTGCGCAGTCAGAGGTCCCCGCCTTCGCGGGGACGACAAGAAAATGTGTCACGCAGCTTAGGAATCCTCAAAAACGCTCGACTCCCTCGCGGGCCAACTCCGTTTTGACGCCGTCCACTCAGCGCCGATTGCGCGCAAGGGCAAACGCCATGAACTCCTGCGCCGGCAACGGCTTGGAAAACAGGTAACCCTGGTATTCATCGCATCCGAGGGATTCCAGAAACGCGGCCTGTTCCGCGGTTTCGACGCCTTCCGCCACGGTGCGCATGCCGAGCTTCCTGGCCAGGACAACGATCATGTCGACGATGTTTTCGTCGCGCGTGCCGCTGCGGATTTCCTGCACGAACGCACGATCGATCTTCAACTTCGAAACCGGGAAGTTGCGCAGCCGGCCCAACGACGAATAGCCCGTCCCGAAATCGTCGACCGAAAGCGCGATGCCCAGCGCACGCAGGCGATTCATCGTCGTCAGCGCCAGTTCGGGGTTGACCATGATCGTCGACTCGGTGATTTCCACTTCCAGCATGGCCGGCGCGCAGCGGTAGGCGCGCAGCGCTGCCTCGACCGAGTCGATCAGGTCCGCCGACTTGAATTGCCGCGGCGACAGGTTGACCGCGACGCTGATGGGGCCGATGCCCGCGGCGTGCCAAGCCACCACGTTCTCGCAGGCCGAGCGCAGCACCCAGTCGCCGATCGGCAGGATCAGGCCGGTGTCCTCCGCGACCGGAATGAACTGGTCGGGCGGGATCAGCCCGCGCTGCGGGTCGGCCCAGCGCAACAGCGCCTCGGCGGCAACCACCCGGCCGCTGGCGGCCTCGATGATCGGCTGGAAGTAGGTGCGCAAATGCCCCTGCTCCAGCGCCTGCCGCAGGCCGGACTCGACATTCAGCCGCTCGACGATCTTCTGCAGCATGTCCGGCGTGAAGAACGCCATCGCATTGCCGCCCTCCCCCTTGGCGCGGTACATCGCCGTGTCGGCGTGCTTGAGCAGCACGTCGGTGCTGTCGCCGTCTTTGGGCGCCACGGCAATGCCCAAGCTGGTGCACACGCTGACCTGCTGGTGGTCAAGCTCGATGGCCGCGGCAACGGACGCCAGGATCTGCTGGGCGATCGGCACGATGTCCGCGATGTCGGAAAGATCGGTCAGCACGACGACGAATTCGTCGCCACCCAGGCGGGCAACCGTATCGCCCTCGCGGACAATCGCACTGAGCCGCTGCGCGACCGCCTTGAGCAGGATGTCGCCCTGGTTGTGCCCGAGGCTGTCGTTGATGGTCTTGAAGCGATCGAGGTCGAGCATCAGGACGCCGGTGTGCCGCGCGGCGCGCCGGCCGTGGATCAGGGCCTGGTCGATGCGGTCGGTCAGCAGGTTGCGGTTGGCCAGGCCGGTCAGCGCATCGAAATTGGCCTGGCGTTCCAAGGCTTCCGTGCTGCTGCGGATCAGGCGACGCTGATGCTCCAGCGAGGCCGACATGCGATCCATCGCGCGCATCACCGAGCCGAGTTCGCCGCCTGGGTAAGGCTCGCCGATCATCTCGCGGAAGTTGCCGGAATCGACGCGCAGGATCGCATCCATCAGCCGCCGCGTCTGGCGGCGCACGCCGTACTGAGCCAGCAGCAGGCCGCCACCGAACACCAGCAGCGCAACAACCAGCAACGCCAGGATCGCCTGTCGATAATGCTGGTCGATCTCGGCATAGAGCTCGCTTTCGGGAACGGCCAGCGCCAGATGCAGCCCGGCGGCGGCGGTCTTGCGCAAGCCTGCGGTGGCCCAGATTCGCCGGCTGGCACCCTCGCCAACGCTTTCAACACGCCCTTTGGTTCCGGCCAGGATGACGCGACGCTCGCCCTCGCCGACCGCCAGTTTCGCCGATTCGCGGCCGGGGTAATCCATGATGACGCTGCCGTCGGCGTTCCACACCTGGAAGTTCATCTTCGGATACGGCTGCGCGGCGATGACAGTCCGGCCGTATTGATCCATGTCGAGCGACGCCAGCATGACAAAGCCCAGCGTGCGCGACGGCGCGCGCACCGGGTAGGCGATCTGCAGGACACTCTTGCCGGTCAGCCGGCCGATGGCCGCCTCGACCGCCAGGCCGCGCGCGGACTTTGCCTGCCTGAAATAGGCGCGATCATTCAGGTTCAGGGCGCGACCGCTGCGCAAGGAATCGCAATGCAGGTTGCCGTCCGGGAGGATCGTCAACAGCCCCGTGTACTGGGAGTGTTCCTCGAGGACTTCGGCGAGGAAGTCCGAGCAGGCTTTCTTGTCCTCGCCACCCACGACCGGGACGCGCGCAAGGCCGAACAGCAGTTGTCCGGTCCCGGCAATCTTGTCGTCGAGATCATCGGCAAGGCTTTCCACGCTGCGCAGCAGCTGTTCGCGCGCCGCATCCACCGTGGCGGCACGCCGCTCCAACAACAGCCACAGCATCGGCAGCAGCGGCAGCAGCGACGCCAACAGGACCAGGACAAGGATTCTCGCGCGCAGGCTCATCGCCGCTTCCCGTTCGACGATGCGGGTTGGCCACGTGGCCGATCCTTGCGCGCTGGTTGCGAATACTGCACGTATGTCCTTTTTCGGGATCGTCCCACGCGCCGCACGACCCCGGGTTGACAAGCCTCAACGATTCACCGATGCACCCGCAACTAGGTTCAGAATATCACCGCATGGCGGCACCTGTGTCAATCGAAATTCAGCGGCCCGATCCGGCCGGGAGAGAGCCGGCCCACAGGGATCGGCGGGGCATCGCCGCGGCTTGCCTGGCCGGGCACCGCGCCGTGCGACAAATGCAGGTAACCTGATACACGATGGCCATCGACCCCGCGCTCGAACGCGCATACAACAACCGCGCCAATGTGCCCG
>DASUDU010000199.1:0-2225 GCA_036275435.1 Usitatibacteraceae bacterium
CAAAGCCCGGTCAACACCGAGTGGGGCGCGCTGATGGCCGGCTCGGCCATCGCGACGATCCCGTTGCTGATCCTGTTTGCCGTTTCCTCGCGGCAACTCATTGCCGGCCTGACCGCCGGCGCCGTCAAGTAAACCGCGCGCCGACCCGACCATGCCGGACCACGAAAAACCTGCCGACTACTTTCCGTCCGGTTTCATTTGGGGCGTGGCCACCAGCGCGTTTCAGATCGAAGGCGCGGCCCGCGAGGACGGCAAGGGCGAATCCATCTGGGACCGGTTCTGCCGCGTGCCGGGAGCCATCGCCGATTCCAGCAACGGCGATGTGGCCTGCGACCATTATCACCGCCTCGACGAAGATCTCGACCTGATCGCCTCGCTCGGTGTCGATGCATACCGCTTTTCGGTTTCGTGGCCGCGGGTTCAGCCTGCCGGTGCGGGCGCGTGGAACGACCGCGGGTTGGACTTCTACGATCGCCTCGTCGACGGGCTGCTCGCGCGCGGCGTGAAACCCCATCTCACGCTATACCACTGGGACCTGCCGCAGCCACTCCAGGACCAGGGTGGATGGAATTCCCGCGAAACCGTGCACCGCTTCGTCGACTACGCGCGCGGCGTGCACCGCCGGCTTGGCGACCGCGTGGCCGCGATCTCCACGCACAACGAGCCGCAGGTGGTGGCCGTGCTCGGCCACGAGCACGGCAACTTTGCCCCGGGAATCAAGAGCCGGAAAGTCGCGATCCAGGTTTCGCACCACTTGCTGCTGAGCCACGGCCTGGCGCTCCAGGCCCTGCGCGCGGATGGCTGTCGCGCCCCGCTGGGGATCGTGCTCAATCTGGCGTGCATCGAGCCGGCAACCGATTCGGCCGCTGACCGGGCCATGGCGTCCCTGGCCGACGCGCGCGGCCGGCGCTGGTATACCGACCCGTTGTTCAAGGGCGCCTATCCGCATGAGGTCCTCGAAGAACTGGGCGACGATGCGCCGCACATCGAAGAGGGCGATCTGGCGTCCATCGCCGCGCCACTCGACTATCTGGGCGTGAATTACTACTTTCGCATGCTGGCCGGCGCGGACGGGGGCATCGACCCCTTCGGCGGCGGTTTGCCGCGCACCGAAATGGGATGGTGCATCTATCCGCGCGGGTTGACCGAAGTGCTGACCACGCTGCATCGCGAGTACCGTTTGCCGCCGGTCTACATCACCGAAAATGGCGCGGCCTTCAAGGACCCGCTGGTTGACGGTCGGGTTCACGATGCCGATCGCATCGACTACCTGCGCAACCATGTCGCGGCCGTCGCGGACGCGATCCGCCAGGGGGTGCCGGTGGCGGGCTACATGGTGTGGAGTTTGATGGACAACTTCGAGTGGTCCAGCGGCTATGCCAAGCGATTCGGCATCGTCCATGTCGACTATGCCACCCAGCGGCGCACGCTCAAGGACAGCGCGCACTGGTATCGCGAATTCCTCGCGCAGCAGCGCGCGGGAAGAACAGCCCAAGGAGATTGAGATGGGACAGGTCAGCCTGCGCGGCATCTACAAGCGTTTCGGCTCGGTCGAGGTGATCGCGGGCGTCGATCTGGACGTGCACGAAGGGGAATTCCTCGTCTTCGTCGGTCCGTCGGGCTGCGGGAAGTCGACCATGCTGCGCATGATCGCCGGCCTGGAGAGCATCAGCGCCGGCGAGCTGTCGATCGATGGACGTCGTGCCAACGACATCCGCGCGGCCGATCGCGGCGCGGCGATGGTCTTCCAGAGCTATGCGCTGTATCCGCATATGACGGTGGCCGAGAACATGGGATTCGCGCTGAAGATGGCGGGGGTCGGCAAGGCGCAGCGCGACGAGCAGGTGCAGCGGGCAGCCGAGGTTCTGCGCATCACGGAATTGCTGGCGCGCTTTCCGAAAGAACTGTCGGGCGGCCAGCGCCAGCGCGTGGCAATCGGCCGCGCCATCGTACGCAAACCCAAAGTGTTTCTGTTCGACGAGCCGCTGTCCAATCTCGACGCGGCACTGCGCGTGAACATGCGCATCGAGCTGTCCCGCCTGCACAAGGAGCTGGGCACGACAATGATCTATGTGACCCACGACCAGGTCGAGGCGATGACCATGGGCAACCGCATCGCGGTGTTCAATCGGGGACGCATCGAGCAGCTGGGCGCACCCATGGACCTGTACAACAAGCCGGCGAACGAGTTCGTGGCCGGCTTTCTCGGCACGCCGCGGATCAAC
>DASUDU010000200.1:0-3359 GCA_036275435.1 Usitatibacteraceae bacterium
TCCGCCGTCGACACCGACCCCGACATGTGGAAGAAGCGGCTGGCCGGCACGCACCTTGAACGCCTGGAGCGGCTGCGCGAGATCCGCGCGGCCGACGGCAAGCCGGCCATCGACGAGACGCCGCTCAACGAGTGGCTGTACTGGGACACGCTGGGCGAGCGCGATCCGGGCTTCGACATCACCGTGACCAACCAGCTCATCGCCAGCGTCGAGTACAACGGCGCCGACATTCACACCGCGCTGCGCGGGGGCCTCTTGCTTGGCACCACCAGCTACGCCCGGCATGGCGCGCTCGGCGCGCAGTTCTGGTGGAGCGTGTTTCCGTTCCTTTCCGCCGACGTGCAGATCGCCGCCATGCGTGGCGGGGAGCATTACGCGGCCGAGGAGGCAGCGCTGCTTGCCGGGACGCTGGCCGCGCACGAGCTGGGCCACCTGCTGTTCCGCTACGGCCACCCGTTCAACGTGCACGCGTGCATCATGTCGCCGACGCCGATGCTGCGCTTTCGCGAAGCGGTGCGCCTGCTCGACGCCGCCGCCTGCCGCGCCGCGAATGACCCGGCAATGGCGGCCGGCGTGATCGACCTGCGCCGTCCCGAAGGAGTGCAGTAGCATCTGCACCATGCCAACCCGACCCAACCCGGAGCCATGCCGATGTCCGATCCGTTCATCGCTGTAATCCCGGCGCGGCTTGCCTCGACGCGCCTGCCAGGCAAGCCGCTGGCGGATATCGCCGGCCGGCCGATGGTGATCCGCGTTGCCGAGCGCGCACGGGAAAGCGGCGCATCGGAGGTGATCATCGCCGCCGACCACGCCGAGGTGATCGAAGTGGCTAGGCGGCACGGCGTGCGCGCCTTGATGACCCGAGCTGACCACGCCAGCGGCTCGGACCGCCTCGCCGAGGTCGTCGGCCTGCTCGGCCTCGACGATGCCGCGATCGTGGTCAACGTGCAGGGCGACGAGCCGTGCATCGATCCGGCGCTGATCCGCGCCACGGCCGCGACGCTGGCCGCAACCCCGGGCGCCGCAGTGGCCACCGCGGCGCACCCGATCACTGACGCGGGCGATTTCTTCAATCCGAACGTCGTCAAGGTGGTGCGCGACGCGGCCGGGCTGGCGTTGTATTTCAGCCGCGCGCCGATCCCGTTTGCGCGCGATGCCTTTGCCGCCACGCTTGACGCGCTGCCGGCGGGTTTTCCGGCGCTGCGCCACATCGGCATCTATGCCTATCGCGCCGGATTCCTGCGCCGCTATGCCGCGCTGCCGGTTTCGCCGCTGGAAGGCTTCGAGGCGCTCGAACAACTGCGCGTGCTGCACCACGGCGCACGCATCGCCGTTGCGTTCTGGGAGGGGGCCGTTTCGCCGGGAGTTGACACAGCGCAGGATCTGGAGCGCGTGCGCGCGATGTTTCCCGCTAGAATCGGCTGACACCGATCATCGGTTCGACAGGGAGAACACCATGCGCCTGATTCTTCTGGGAGGCCCCGGCGCGGGCAAGGGCACGCAGGCCACGTTCATCAAGGAACGCTACGGCATCCCGCAGATTTCCACCGGCGACATGCTGCGCGCGCACGTCAAGAACGGCACCGCGCTGGGCGTGGCGGCCAAGAAGATCATGGACTCCGGGGCGCTGGTGTCCGACGAGATCATCATCGGCATGGTCAAGCAGCGCATCACCGAGGCCGATTGCGCCAAGGGCTTCCTGTTCGACGGCTTCCCGCGCACCATCCCGCAGGCCGATGCCATGAAGCAGGCCGGCATCAAGCTCGACTTCGTCGTCGAGATCGCCGTAGATGACAGCGCGATCATCGAGCGCATGTCTGGGCGGCGCGCGCACCTGCCCTCGGGGCGCACCTACCACATCAAGTTCAACCCGCCAAAGGTCCCCGGCAAGGACGACGTCACCGGCGAGGACCTCGTGCAGCGCGATGACGACAAGGAAGAGACGGTGAAAAAGCGCCTCGACGTCTACCACCAGCAGACCGAGCCGCTGATTGCCTACTACGAGCAATGGGCCAAGGGCGGCGACCCGGCCGCGCCGAAATACGTGCGCATCGAGGGCGTCGGCAAGGTCGAGCAGATCCGCGACCGCGTGTTTGCCGCGCTCGGACCGGCATGAAACCGCGCAACGCCTTCTACGCGCAGTCCGGCGGCGTGACGGCGGTCATCAACGTGTCTGCGCAGGCGGTGCTGGAGGGCTGCCGCCGGCATCCGAAGGTTTTTGGCAAGGTCTATGCCGGCCGGAACGGCATCATCGGTGCGCTGACCGAGGATCTGATCGACACCTCGAAGGAACCCTTGGCCAACATCAAGGCGCTCGGCCACACGCCCTCGGGCGCGTTCGGCTCGTGCCGCTACAAATTGAAGTCGCTCGAGCAGAACCGGCGTGAATACGAACGGCTGATCGAGGTGTTCCGCGCGCACAACATCGGCTATTTTTTCTACAACGGCGGTGGCGACTCGGCCGACACCTGCCTGAAAGTCTCGCAACTGGCCGAGTCGATGGGCTACCCGATCACCGCCGTGCATGTGCCCAAGACCGTCGACAACGACCTGCCGGTGACCGATTGCTGCCCCGGTTTCGGTTCGGTCGCCAAGTACGTGGCGGTGAGCATGCGCGAGGCCGGCATGGACGTCGCCTCGATGGCCAAGACCTCCACCAAGGTGTTCATCCTCGAGGTGATGGGCCGCCACGCCGGGTGGATCACCGCCGCCTGCGGTTTGGCCGCGGACAAGCCGGGGGAGGCGCCACAGGTGCTGCTGTTTCCGGAGATCGCCTTCGACCAGGACAAGTTTCTCGCCAAGGTCGATGACGCGGTGCGCCGGCACGGCTACTGCGCCGTCGGCGTTTCCGAGGGCATTCGCAATGCCGAGGGACGCTTCATTTCCGAGTCGGGGCTGGTCGATGCCTTCGGCCACGCGCAACTGGGTGGCGTGGCCCCGGTGATCGCCAGCGTGGTCAAAAGCAACCTCAAGCTCAAGTACCACTGGGCGGTGGCCGACTACCTGCAGCGCGCGGCGCGGCACATCGCCTCGAAGACCGACGTGCTGCAATCGTACGCGCTGGGCAAGGCGGCGGTCGAGTTCGCCGTCAGGGGCATGAATGGCGTGATGCCCGCGGTGGAGCGCCATTCGGCAAAGCCCTATCGCTGGGGCATTATCGCCGTGCCGCTGACCGAGATCGCCAACCGCGAAAAGAAGATGCCGCGCGATTTCATCACCGCCGACGGCTTCCAAATCACCCAGAAGTGCCGCAATTATCTGGCGCCGCTGATCGCGGGCGAAGCGTACCCGCCCTATGTCCGCGGCTTGCCGGCCTACGTGCGCCTGAGGAATGCAGCGGTACGCAAGCGCCTGGAACC
>DASUDU010000201.1:0-3763 GCA_036275435.1 Usitatibacteraceae bacterium
CTGCGCGGGGCGTTCCGTTGAAACCGCTGTCGGCCATCGACCCGTCTGCATTGCGCACGGTACGCGGCATCCTGTTCGACATCGACGATACACTGACCACGCACGGCCGACTGACGGCCGAGGCCTACGCGGCGATGGAGCGCGCCGGCCGTGCCGGGCTCACGATGATCCCGATCAGCGGCAGGCCGGCCGGCTGGTGCGACCACATCGCGCGCATGTGGCCGGTCGATGGCGTGGTCGGGGAAAACGGCGCGTTCTATTTTTGGTTCGATACGGCGGCGCGCAAGCTCATGCGGCGATTCGTCAAGGATGAAGCCGCCCGTCAAGCCGACCGCGAACGCCTCGATGGGATTGCGCGGCAGATCCTCGCCGCGGTCCCGGGTGCGGCGCTGGCTTCCGATCAGCCATACCGCGAGGCCGATATCGCCATCGACTTTTGCGAAGATGTTGCGCCGCTGGATGATGCCGCCATCGACACCATCCGCACGATGATGCAGGCCGCCGGCCTCAACGCCAAGGTCAGCTCGATCCATGTCAATGGCTGGCTGGGCGATTACGACAAGCGATCCACCACGCGGCTGTTTTTCCGCGAACGCTACGCCATTGACCTCGACGCCGACCGCGACGAATTCCTGTTCATTGGCGATTCACCGAACGATGCGCCGATGTTTGGTTATTTTCCACTGTCGGTGGGCGTGGCCAACGTGCGGACCATGCTGCCGCGCCTGGCCCTGGCGCCCGCCTACGTCACCGAACACGCATCTGGTGCCGGCTTTGCCGAGGCGGTCGGGCGCGTACTTGCCGTGCGGCGCTGAGTGACTTCCCTCAGTGCGGAACGCCGGTGATGGTGAACGCCAGCACCCAGTAGACCAGCCCGACGCCGGCAGCAACCCCGGCCAGGCCCAGCATCCAGCGCCGCCGCGTCAAAACGCAAATCGAGGCCAGCGAAATCGCGATCTGGATGAAGGTCATCGATTGCGCGAGTTTGTCGTGCGGACTCAGGGATTCCTGCGATTTGCGGTCTGCGGCCAGCGACAGTTTTTCGTACTCCTCGGCCTTCTTCTTGATCTCTTCCTTCTCGGCCTTGTAGCGCTTGACTTCGTCGCCATAGCGGGCCTTTTCCTTCGGGTCGGTGGCCAGCCCCTCGGCCAGTTCGGCCAGGTTCTGCTTGGTGCCCTTGGCCTGGTAATAGGCCCACTGGTTCGAGGCATCGGCCTTCTTCAGCACCGCTTCGTTCTTGTAGTACAGCGCTTCGTTCTGCGTGTGCCCGCCCTGGTAGCTGACGATCGCGCCGATGGTGGCGAGGATGGCGGTGAAGATCGCCACCCATTGCGCCAACGAGGCGCCCTTGGCATGTCCCACGCCGTGCGCGCCGTGGCCCTGCGCCTCGTGCTCGACCGCGTGATCGTGCGGGCCGTGAACGTGAAAACCCTTGCCGGACATTGTGATTCCTTTCGATTGCAAAAAATGGGGTAGTGCGATGGTCGCGCCGTTCAAGACTTCAGCGTGAGGCCGCAGCACCAATGCCCGCAAATGCCCGCCCAAACGTCGCCGCGATCTCCGGCCAGGCAAAGGTCCACGGTGCGATCAGTTCGAAGTGGCCGGCCTCCTTGATGATGGACAGCGCGATGGATTCGCGGCGCGCGGACTTCTTCTCGCGATAGCGATCGCCCAGCGCGGGGATGACGATGGCGTCGAACTCGCCGTGGATGAGGTATTGCGGCACGCCAATCGGCAGTTCCACGGGTGACGTATCACGAAACGCGCCGGGAGCAGGGCGTGTCTTCAGGTCGACCAGCCGCTGCACGGTATCCGCGCCGCAGGCATGTGCGCCGGCCGTGGCGAACACTTCAAGGTCGGGGATGGCCGCAAGGCCGACGACGGCGTGGATTGGCAGCGGATCGGCGACCCGCAGCGCGCTGCCCTCCGGCAACGCCGCCCGCGCTGCCAGCCACAGCGCGAGGTGCCCGCCAGCCGAGTGGCCGGTGGCGACGACGCGATCCAGATTGAGGCGGTTCGATTTGGCGATCGCGCGCAGGTGGTCGGTGGCCTTCGCCACGTCGAGAAACGTTTCCGGATAGCCGCCACCGGGGTGGCCCAGACGGCGGTATTCGATCTCCCACACCGCATAACCGGCATTGCGCAGCCCGTCGGCAAGCCAGTGCGTCAACTCCACACCGGGCAGTTCGGCCAGCCAGCAGCCACCGTGCACCAGCACCACCACGGGATGGCCGGCAGGCCCCGGCGCGGTCTTCGGCAGCCACAGGTCGGCAAATTGCAGCGGGTCGCGGCCATAGGCGACGCGCTGGTCGGCCAGGACCGCCTCTCGTTTGAGGATGTCCTTGTAGCTCAGGCGCTGGGCGTCGGTATCGCACATGGACAAGGTCAGCACAAGGGCGCAGCAGGCCTGCGCGAATCGGACCAGCGGCATTTCAACGGCCGGGCTTGCCGCGTCGCCGCGAATCGGTCTGGTATTCGATGTGCCGCAGGATCTTCTCGGACTCCGATTCGGCTTCGCGGAACAGCAGCGGGTAGTAGCCCTTGAGGAAGCTCCATTCGCGATACAGGAAGTGGCTGCGCAACTGTTCGATGCGCTGCACCGAGCCTTGCCGGCGCAGTTCCGCCATGTGCCCGTCGAGCAGCTCGCGCATGCGCATCTCGGCGGCATCGTTCAACTGGTGCAGCGCGCGGATTTCCGTCGTCTTGGCGCGCAGGGCCTCGGGGACGGTGACCTCCCTGAGTTGCACGACATCTTTCATGCGGCTGTTCTGGCGGATTTTCGACATGCGCTGGGTGCATTCGATCTCCAGTTCCTGTATCAACTTCAGGGCGGCGAAGTCCGCGTCCAGCATGCGGTTCTTGCGGCGATTCTGGATCGGGTTCATCGTGTTCAACGAAAGCTTTGCGCCGGCGGTCTGTACAATTCCATTCGGCCATTATCGCGCATTGGAATTGCCATGACGAAGTCCATTCCCCAACTCGAAACCGTGGCGCTCGCCCTCGACGCGGGCATCGCCAGCGTCCGCCTCAACCGCCCCGATAAGGCCAATGCCATGAGCTTGGCCATGTGGCACGACATCCGCAGCGCCTTCGACTGGGTCGATGGTTGCGACGCGGCGCGCGTAGCCGTGCTTTCCGGAAATGGCACGCATTTCTGCTCCGGTATCGACCTGAACATGCTGGCCAGCATCGCCGATCAGGTCGATGACGATTGCGAGGGCAGGAAGCGCGAGAAGCTGCGCCGCGTCATCCTCGACTTGCAGGACACCCTGACCAGCCTGGAGCGTTGCGCCAAGCCGGTCATCGCCGCCATCCATGGCGCCTGCATCGGCGGCGGCATCGATCTCATCTGCTGCGCCGACCTGCGCTACGCCTCGGTCGACGCGCGCTTTGCCATCCGCGAAATCGACATGGGCATGACGGCCGATGTCGGGACCCTGCAACGCATGCCCAAGCTGGTCGCCCCCGGCGTGGTGCGCGAACTGGCGCTGACCGGCCGTGAATTCGATGCGGCGGAAGCGGCGCGGCTGGGCTTCGTCAACGCCACGTTTGGCGACGCGGCGCAACTGGGCGCTGGGGTTCGTGCGGTCGCCATGGCCATCGCCGCAAAATCGCCGCTGGCCGTGCGCGGCACCAAGGCGATGCTCAACTATGCGCGCGACCACACGGTGGCCGACGGCCTGGACCAGGTGGCAACGTGGAACGCGGCGATGCTGATGTCAAGCGACTTGAACGAGGCGGTAATGGCGGCGATGCAAAAGAA
>DASUDU010000202.1:0-3156 GCA_036275435.1 Usitatibacteraceae bacterium
CTGGCCGAACTGGGCATCAAGCCGGTCGGTCGCTGAATTGCCGCACGCCGCTGCATCGATCAGCACCGGCCACCGCGGATGAAGCCTGCGCTGCCTCGCGCCGACACGGATTCCTGATCGACGCATTCCTGCGGCGCGCCAAGGCCAGGCGCGGCCACGCCATTATCGCTACATCAACCCAGCAGGCGCCGCACGATCTCCAGGAACAGCCGCACCGCGCCGCTGACCAGCAGCGCCACACCCACCGACAGGGCGACCGAGATCCACGCCTCGCGCCGGCCGATGGTCTTCAGCATGACCGCGAACGTGGACACGCAGGGAATGTAGAAGGTCAGGAACAGCAGGAAGGTGGTGATCTGCACCCAGTCGAGGATGTTGCCGACTTCGAACGTGCCGAGCGCCTGGTAGATCATCAGCAGCGACAGTTCCTTGCGCAGCACGCCGAACAGGATCGGCACGCCCAGCACCACGGGCAGGCCCAGCCACCAGGTCGTGACCGGCGTGAACACGGCGTTGATGAAATCATCGGCGCCGACGTGGTGCAACAGCGCCAGCACGACGCTGCCGCCTACCAGCAGCGGCGTGACGATGGTGAGGATGTCCTCGGTGCGTGACCAGGTCTCGGCGAGCATGCGCCGCGCGCCGGGCACCGAGTACGGCGGGATCTCCTGCACCTGCCCGGGGCCGAAGGCGCGCCGGTCGCGCGCCAGCAACCGGCCCATCGCCGCAACCACCACCAGGGTCAGCGCGAAGATCGCGAACACGCCCTGCGCGCCGAGGTATTTGCCGGCCAGCGCGAGGATGATCGCCGAGCGCGCCGAGCAGGGCACGAACGTAATTAGCACCGAGGCGACGACGCGTTCGCGCCCGCGCGTGACCTTGGCCGCAGAGGCAATTGCCGGCACGTTGCAACCCAGCCCCGTGAGGAACGGCACGGCAACGCCGCCGTGCAAGCCGATCTGGTGGAAGCCGCGGTCGACGACGAAGGCAATGCGCTGCATCACACCGGCCTCCTCGAGCGCCACCAGCAGCAGTACCAGCGGCAGCATGTACGGCAGGACGATGCCGATGAGCCCGATCAGACCGTCGGCGACGGCGCGTCCGACGACGCCCTGGACGGTGTCCGGCTGCCAGCCGGAAATCGCCGCAACCAGGCGTGCCGCGGTCATCGAATCGATCCACGCGCTGACCTCGAAGACCACGAACAGCACCGCGGCGAACACCGCGAGGCTGCCAACCAGCCCCCAGCGCGGATGCAGGAACAGTTCATCGAGCCAATAGCGCCAGCCGCGGCCTTCGTGCGGCGCGCCCATGCGCGAGCTGGCCTCGAACAGCGCGGCGGCGCGGTGGTGGTGGTCGGCGTGCAGCTCTTCCTCCAGCGGCCGCGGCAGGCGCCGGCCGGCTTCGGCGCGCAACTGCTCGATTTGCGGCGCGAGCTCGGGGAAATGTTCACGCAGCTCCGCCGTGAAATAGGCATCGCCCGCCGCGACCTGCATCAGCAGGAACGGGTGCGGCACGCGGAATGCCGCCGCGATCGCCGGAGCCTGCAGGGCGCTGCTGAGCGGCAGCATCGCCTCCTGCAGGTGCGCGCTGGGCGCCGGCGCCTGCGGTACGCGCGCATCGCGCACCGCTTCGACGGCGCAGCGAAACAGTTCGGCGATGCCCTGGCCCATCAGCGCCACCGTCGGCACCACCGGGATGCCCAGTTGCTGGCTGAGCGCGCGAACGTTGATGTTCAAGCCCTTTTCGACGGCCTCGTCCATCAGGTTCAAGGCGATCACCATCGGCCGGCCCAGTTGCGCCAGTTCGATCACCAGCTCAAGATGGCTCTCCAGGCGGGTCGCATCGACCACCTGGACAATGACGTCCGGCGGCGAGAACGGCGCCGGCGGACCGCCCGCTTCGTGCCTTGACACCGGCGGCCGCTCGTCGCCCCACAGCAGATACTTCAGCGCGGGCAGGTCATCGGGTGCCACCGGATGCAATGAGCCGATGCTCGGCAGGTCGATGACGCGCGCTTCATCGAGGCCGATCTGCACGATGCACTCGCCGTAAGCGCGCGCCGTGCCGGCCAGCTTCGCCGCGTGCGGCGCGGTGCTGGAAACGGCCTGGAACAGCGTGCTCTTGCCGGCATTGGGCATGCCGACCAGTGCGATCGACAGGCGCCTGTCGCCGCGAAACAGCGGCGTGCGCAACGCAACGCTGGCGGTCGTGACCGGGGTCGGCGGTTCAGCCATTTACCGGCATACCCCGCGCGGACTCGCAGTAAGCGTGGACGGCATGCCAACCACGCATGCCGGCATGGCGGATTGCGATCCTGCTCACCGCTGCGCCATCGCCTTGAGTTCGCCGCTTTCGAGCAGCTTGGCCAGGTCCGCGGCGCCGCCGATCAACACGCCGTCGACAAAGACCATCGGAAAAGTCGGCCAGCCGGTCCACATCTTGAGCGCGTTGCGCCGCCGCCAGGTATTGAGGTAGCTACCGTATTCGAGGTAATGGTGGGCGATGCCGGCCGCGTCGAGCAGTTTGCGCGCCTTCTTCGGCATCGGGTTCTGCGCCATGCCGACCACCACCACGCGATGCGCCGCGACCGCGGCCTCGACCTCGGCAACGATGTCGGCGTGGTGCTTGGCGATGGTCTCGCGGATGGCCGGGTGGATGCGGGATTCTTCAAGGATTTTTCGCGGCATGGGCGTTGCTCCGGTGGAGTTCAATCGGCGCTGGATTGTGCGACGTGGGGTGGAAACACCAGTGCCAGGGTTCATAAACGTAACCAGCGGCATTGCCGCGCGGATACGACAGGACAAAGCCGAAGCGGTGCGCGTTTTCAGCCAGCCAGGCGAACTCGCGCGTGGCTTCAAAGCTGTCCTCGAGATCGGGATGGTCCGGCGAGACGATGTCGACCGCGCGGCCGGTGTGGTGCTCGCTGTAGCCGGGCGGCGCCACCGAAGCCAGCACCTCGTCGATTGACAGGCCCGTATCGAGTTTGCCGCGAATGATCCCGCTCTGCCGGTCGATCGAGCGAAAGCTCGAGGCGATGACCAGGGTCAGGCCCGCATCGCCCGCAGCGGCCTTCATCGCGTGCCATGCCGCGGCGGCCTGTGGCGCGAGGAAATGGTCGCGCCCTTCCACGCCGGTCTCGACAAAGACCAGTTC
>DASUDU010000203.1:0-3721 GCA_036275435.1 Usitatibacteraceae bacterium
AAACGATTTCATGGGCCTCCCAAGTTCTTGATCGTTGCAAAAAATAGCTTGGCTACGCATCTTGCGCAGTCATGCCGCCACGGAACGCGGCTACTGATGGGGGGAATTTACACAATCAATGCCCACACCGTCTGCGAGGAACCATGATCCAGCCAAGATTGTTGTAAGAAAGCGACACTCGCAGGCTGCGTTTCCCCGTCAGAGAGCGGCCTGTTCATTGCGACCGGTTTCTGCAGTTGAACAACCGATGGGCGGAATGTCTCAGCAGCAGCCCCAACCCCGCTTTTGCGCCAACGGCGTCGCGGGACGTTCCATTGCCCCGGGTCGCACCGCCGCCACGCCCGTTGCGGCAGGGCCTATTCCAGAGCGCGCTTCCTATCCCGAATTCCCGCGTTGTGCTAGAATTTCCGATTGTTGTAACAAGGGATGGGCGTCACGCCCATTTTTTGTTTGTGGAACGGGAATGCACGATGTCGTGTTCCCGGCTGGCCGGAGCGAAAACCTGTGGGGAATCTCGTCGAGATCATTGGAGCGGCCGTGAACGCCCAAGGATACGAACTGGTGGATGTCGAACTGCCAAGGGGCATGATTCGCGTGTATATCGACCAGCCGACGGGAATTTCCGTGGAGGATTGCGAGAAGGTGAGCAATCACTTGACCCGCGTCTTTGCCGTGGAGGGCATCGAGTTCGACCGGCTGGAGATTTCATCACCGGGCCTGGATCGCGCGCTCAAGTCGGTGAAGGACTTCGAGCGATTCCAGGGTGCCGCGGTGCGGGTGCGGCTCAGCGGGATGGTCGAAGGCCGCAAACGCTTTGATGCGCAAATTGGGCCGGTCGGCAGGAACCAAGTGGAGTTCGTGCTGATCGACCGGGATGCGGCGCCGGTAAAACCCGGACGGAAGCCGAAGAAAGCTGCCGCGCAACCGGCCGCAACCGAACAACGATTGACCGTCCCGCTGGAACTGATCGAGCGGGCGCGCCTGATACCGGACCTGTAACGGCGCGAGAATCCAAGCAGGAGTTTTGAAATGAGTCGCGAAATTCTTTTGTTGGTCGATGCGCTGGCACGCGAAAAGAGCGTGCCGCGCGAGACCGTGTTCATCGCCCTGGAGCTTGCGCTCGCATCGGCGACCAAGAAGCGCTTCACCGACAAGTTCCTGCAGGAAGAGGCCGATGTGCGCGTCGAAATCGACCGCCAGACCGGCGAATACCAGGGCTATCGCCAGTGGACCATCGTTCCGGATGAGGAACACGAAGAGCCGGCGCGCCAGATCGCGATTTCCGATGCCCACGAGCACGGCGAAAACCTGCAGATCGGCGATGTGATTGAAGAACCGCTGGAAGCGGTCGACTTCGGCCGCATCGGCGCGCAGACCGCCAAGCAGGTCATCCTGCAAAAAATCCGCGAAGCCGAGCGCGAGCAAATCCTCAGCGACTTCCTGGAACGCGGCGAACAGCTGGTGACAGGCACCATCAAGCGTATCGAGCGCGGCGATGTCATCGTCGAGTCAGGCCGCATCGAGGGCAAGATCCGCCGCGATCAGGTGATCCCGAAGGAAAACCTGCGCGTCGGCGACCGGGTCCGCGCCTTCCTGCTCAACATCGACCGCACCCAGAAGGGCCCTCAGGTGATGCTGTCGCGCGTGGCGCCGGATTTCATCAAGGCGCTGTTTGAACTGGAAGTGCCGGAAATCGAAGAGGGCATCATCGAGATCAAGGCCGCTGCCCGCGACCCGGGCTTGCGCGCGAAGATCGCCGTGAAATCGAACGATCCGCGCGTCGACCCGATCGGTACCTGCGTCGGCATGCGCGGCTCCCGCGTCCAGGCGGTTACCGGCGAACTGGCCGGGGAGCGCGTGGACATCATCCTTTGGTCCGCCGATCCGGCGCAGTTTGTCATCAACGCCCTGGCCCCGGCAGAAGTGTCCTCGATCATCGTCGACGAGGAACGCCACAGCATGGACGTCGTGGTCGACGAGGAGCAGCTGGCGCAGGCCATCGGCCGCGGCGGTCAGAACGTGCGCCTGGCCTCGGAACTGACCGGCTGGCAGCTCAACATCATGACCGAAGCTGCGGCCAACGAGAAACGCGACACCGAGCACGGCACGATCAAGTCGCTGTTCATCGAAAAGCTCGATGTCGATGAGGAAGTCGCGCAAATCCTGATCGACGAGGGCTTCAGCAACCTCGAGGAAGTGGCCTACGTGCCACTGAGCGAGATGCTGGAGATCGACGCGTTCGATGAAGATACCGTCAACGAACTGCGCCGTCGCGCACGCGATGCGCTGGTGACCGACGAAATCCGTTCCGAGGAGTCGATCGAGGCCGCTGCCGAGGATCTGCTCAACATGGAGGGCATGGACCCGGAGACCGCCCACCAGCTTGCCGGCAAGGGCGTGCGAACCATGGATGACCTGGCGGACCTGGCGGTGGACGAATTGACGGAAATGACCGGCATGGACGACGAACGCGCCCGCCAGTTGATCATGACGGCACGCGCACCGTGGTTTGCCGACACCACCGCCGAACCCGCGACCAGCGCCAGCTAGCATTCGCGTCAGGATGCATAAACCGCAGCAAGAGTGGAACCCGCATGGCCCAGATGACAGTAGCCCAATTTGCCGAACAGCTGAAGCTCACCGAAGAGGTGTTGCTCGAGCAGCTGAAGGCGGCCGGCGTCAAGAAAAAGACAGCCGGTGAAAAGCTGACTGAAGACGACAAGTCGCAGTTGCTGGCGTACTTGCAGGAAGCGCACGGCCACAAGGAAGAAAAGAAGAAGATCACCCTGGTGCGCAAGCAGACCAGCGAGATCAAGAAATCGGACTCGATGGGCAAGGCGCGCACCATCCAGGTGGAAGTGCGCAAGAAGCGCACCTTCGTGAAGGTGGACAAGGCAACCGAGGCCGTCGAGACGGTCAAACCGGCCGAGCCTTCGCAGCCGATCATCGACGAGGGTGAACTGGCCAAGCGCAAGGCCGAGGAAGATCGCCAGGCTGCCCTGCTGGCCAAGCAGGCCGAGGAAAAAGCCAAGGCCGCGACGGCGCGCCAAAAGACCAAGAAGGACGAAGAAGGCGCGGCAGCGCCTGCGGCGGACGCTTCCGGCGAAGTCAAAGCGGAACCGCCAAAGCGGACGGTACGCAAGAAGGCCGCGGAGCCAGTCGCGGCCGCTCCCGGCGATGTGCCGCCGGCTGGCGAGGCGGCGGAAAACCGCCCGCGCATCGGTGAACGCGTAGTCCTGAAAAAAGACCCGCCGGCCAGCGAGGGAACGCTGCACCGTCCGGTGCTGAAGCCGGGCGAAGCAAAGACGACCGACAAGAAAGGCGCCAAGAAGACTGCGCGCCCGGCAACCGCGTCGTCGTGGGCCGACGAGATGGCCCGCCGTCGCGCGATCAAGACGCGCGGCGATACCAGCGGCGGCAGGGACGGCTGGCGCGGACGGCGCAGCAAGGATCGCCATGCCGATGACGACAGCACGAGCAATTTCCAGGCGCCCACCGAGCCGATCATCCGTGAGGTGATGGTCCCGGAAACAATCACCGTCGGGGAACTGGCGCAGAAGATGGCCGTGAAAGCCGCCGAAGTCATCAAGACCATGATGAAGATGGGCTCAATGGTCACCATCAACCAGGTCCTCGACCAGGATACGGCGATGATCCTCGTTCAGGAAATGGGCCACACCGCGAAAGCGGCCAAGGCGGACGACCCGGAGGCCTACCTGGC
>DASUDU010000204.1:0-3470 GCA_036275435.1 Usitatibacteraceae bacterium
CATGGGGACGTTGGCGTCCTTCGACTCGACGATGGAAAAGCCGAGGCCAAGGCGCGTGTACGTCTCCATCGGGCCGGTCAGGATATAGGCACGTGCATCGTCAAGCGTGTGCACGTTGCGATCGCCGATGAAGCGCAGCCAAGCCGGTTCATTGAGCAGCTCAAGGATGAACGGCGCATCGTCTGCCGTCATCGGCCGGAGCCTCAGCCGTTCGGTCGCAAGTAGTTTCACTGGCCTATTTGGTTCGAGGTCGATTTGCGGGGAACGCAGTAATTGACCGTTGAGCTTCCAGGGGCAGGGGCCATTCGAATCGGATCGCCAGACTTTACCTGAAGCCGACCGTTATTGAGGATGTTAGGGAATTTACGTTAGCGGCAAACACAAGGACTGGCGCGGGGTTCCGGGCAAGAGTGGCCGGAAAGGCGCGCAGGCTCTGGGGTTTTGGTCCGTATGCGCGGGGGGCTCGACCACGTTGAATTCGCCTGTGCATCACCACCCGGTTTGGTAACCTCTGCGTTCCAGCCACCACCCGATCATCCCTTCCCAAGCGCAAACCATGAACCCCATCCAAAGTCCGGTCCGTTGGCAATTCCTCACTCTGCTTCTCGGCCTGCAGGCACTCGTGCTGGCGAGCAGCGTGCAAGCGACCACGCCTGCCAACTACGACAAAAGGGAACGCGACTGGCGCAACGGGGCGATTGTGTACCAGGTCTTGGTGGACCGGTTTGTGCCATCAGCCAACCTCGAGGCCAAACGGGCGCTTTACCCTGCCCCCAAGGTGCTGCGCAATTGGACCGAGCCGGCAAAGCGCGGTGTCGATTTGAAAGACGCAAAGCTCAATAGTCAGGAGCTTGATTTCTGGGGTGGCGACTTGCAGAGCCTGTCCACCCGCCTGGACTACATTGCGCAACTGGGAGCGGACGTGCTTTACCTCAATCCGATCCATCTGGCTTACACCAACCACAAGTACGACGCGTTTGACTTCAAGGAGATTTCGCCGGAATACGGAAACCGGCGCGAGTTCAAGCAATTGGCGGCGGATGTGCACAAACGCGGCATGAAACTGGTGCTTGATGGCGTGTTCAATCACATGGGTCGCAACGCACCGAAATTCCAGGAAGCCTTGCGCAACCCGAAGAGCCCCTGGCGAAACTGGTTCGCAATCGGCCCGCAGTTCGACGGCGGCGCAAGGGTGTGGACCGGTTATCAGAACCTGCCGGAACTCAATTTGGAGAACCAGGCGGTGCGCAATCACCTTTACGCCGCACCCGATTCGGTGGTGCGTGGCTACCTGCGCGACGGCGCAGATGGTTGGCGGCTGGATACCGCTTTCGAGCTGGGGCACCGCATCCTTCGCGACCTGACCGACGCCGCGCACCAGCAAAAGCCCGGCTCACTGGTGGTCGGCGAGATCGCCAATTACCCGGGCGAATGGCTGCAATCGATGGATGCGGTGATGAATTTTTCCTTGCGCCAGATTGTGCTCGGCGTGGCCAAGAGCGAACTGTCCGCAGCCACCGGAGCGCGCATGACCGAGCGCATGATCCGCGATGCCGGCATCGAGCCCATGCTGAAATCGTGGATGGTCATCGACAATCACGACATCCCGCGCATCATCGACCAGTTCCCGGATGTGGCGCTGCGGCGAATGGTGCAGACGCTGCAATTCACTCTGCCCGGCGCGCCGAACATTTACTACGGCGCCGAAGTCGGCATGACCGGCGGGCCCGACCCGGAAAACCGCGGACCCATGCGCTGGGACCTTCTGAGGCCGGACAACCCCGAGCTGGTTTGGATGAAACAGCTGGTAGCCCTGCGCAAGCAGCAGCGCGCCCTGCGCGTCGGTGACTTCCGGCTGGTCGAGTCCGAAAAATTGTTCGCGTTCGAACGCCACACCGATCGCGCGCTGGAAACCGTGGTGGTTCTTGCCAATCCGGCGAACCAGCCGGTTACCGAAAAGGTGATGGTAGCCAACGCCTACCTGATGGATGACACGCCGATGGTTGACTTGCTCAATCCGCAGTCCGCGATCATCACCTCCATCGGCTCCGGCTTCATGTTGGTGACCGTACCGGCAAGGTCGGCGTTGGTGCTGGCCCCAAAGGAGCGCGCCCTCGGTGGGTACAGCCGCTACAAGCGTGTGAAGTGATGGCGGGAAGCCGTCCCGTGCCAGCGGCAACCCTTCGCGGCGCGATCATCCCCGGGGGCAGTCTTAAGTCCCATTTCAACACTGCGGCGCCGTCCTCCATCCATCATCGCGCAGCGCGGCGTCAATTTCCTGCCCGCGCCAACTCGGCCGCAAGGAAATCCACAAACACCCGGACCCGCGCCGCCATCTGGTGGCTGGGCGGGTATACGGCGTAGATGTCCGCATCCGGCGTGCGGTATTGAGGCAACACCTGCACGAGCCGCCCGGCGCGCAATTCGCCGGCGATGTCCCATTCGGCGCGCATCAGGATGCCGTGGCCGTCCAAGGCCCAGCGCACGGCGATGCTGCCATCGTTGGTGGTGAGCGGTCCGCGCACTTTCACCGTTTCCGGCTTGGCATTGCGCGCGCCCCGACCATGCGCCAGGGTCAGGCGCCACACGCCATAGGCCTCCTCGCCCTGGCGGATGGTGATGCAGGCGTGGCGCACGAGGTCGGCAGGGGATTTCGGCGTACCGTGAACCTTCAGGTAATTCGGCGAGGCGGCCAGCACGCGACGGTTGGCCGCGATGCGCCTGGCGACAATACGCGCATCCTGCGGCGCGCCGAATCGCACGCAGACATCGAAAGCGCCATCCGTCAGCGGAGGCGGATCAACCGTGAGCGTCAGGCGCGCTTCCACGTCCGGATACCGGCGCACGAAGCGCGAAACGATGGGCGCCACGCGGCCGCGACCAAAACCCAATGTCGCATTGACGCGCAGCAGCCCTTTCGGCACCGCGCGGGTTTGCCCGATGAGCTCGCCCAAGTCGTCGATCTCGCCCAGAATGCGCCGGGCGTGATCGAGCAAGACTTCACCTTCGGCGGTGAGGCCCATGCGCCGCGTGGTGCGGCGCACAAGCGTAACTCCCGTGCCGGCTTCCATCTGCGCAAGCCGCTTGCTGACCGCGGGCGTGGTCACGCCGAGTTCGCGCGCCGCAGCGGTCAGGCTGCCGCACGCCGCAAGCGTCGAAAAAAACTGCAGGTCGAGTGGATTGATGGCTGTTTTCATGGAAGCCGCATTGTTGAAGGCAGGTTAACAATACCTTCACTTTAGCAGCAGTCAAATTTCCTCGCGTTGACTAAAGTCCCGGGACAACGCATGGGCAGGGTCGGCCACGCCCGTGCCCCCAACGCATTCAATCCGCAGGGACAAGCCATGAAAACCTATCGCATCGCCACCATTCCCGGGGACGGGATCGGCAAGGAAGTCATTCCGGCCGGACAACGCGTCCTCGAGGCGCTCGCAGCCCAGGGCACGTTCCGCTTCGAGTTCGAGAACTTC
>DASUDU010000205.1:0-2476 GCA_036275435.1 Usitatibacteraceae bacterium
CGCGCGCATCGGCCGCCGGCTGGACATCACCAGGCCATACGAGAGGCGATCAAACACCCGGAACACGAACACCAAGCCGTTGCGCTCGTTGGGCAGCGTCACTTCGGCATTGACTTCGCCGGAGTCAGGCTTCTTCTCACCATCCGGCGTGCTCGAAGGAAACAGCGAGGACAGGCTGAAGCCCCGACCGGCGCCATTGTCGTCGCGCGTGGAAATGGTTTCGCCGCGATCGAGAACCGCCAGCACGTGGCCGATTTCCACGCCATCGCGCTTGCCCAGGTTTAGCGACACGACCGAGTGCTTGGCAGCGTCGGAAACCGTTCCAGTCACCGAGACGATTGCCCCCTTGAGCTGCTTTTCCGGTGCGCGCGGGCTGTAGGACGGCAGCGTCGATTCCACGGTCGGTGTCAGGCGATCGCCGCGGTTGATTTCCAGCGTCGACTTGACGATATCCACGGTTGAAGCTTCGCCGAACCGCGTCACGCGCGCTTCTCCCAGATAAGTCGCCTCGTACCCAAGAAGTTCGCCAGTCAGCGGATCATTGAGCGCGTTGCCCGGACGATAGATCTGCCATTTCACGCCCTGCTTCGGGTTCAGGCCAACCACATAGGCCTGATTGCCGGCGCCGATGATCACGCGGCTGTCTTCCGTGGCGACGATCTTCGGGGCGTTGTCCAGCGCCCCTTCGTCGACTACCAGGGGCAAGGAGAGGAACGGTCCGATCGCCTTTGAAGGAATCGAGGGAATGGCCAGAGACTGCGGGTCGACCCTAACCTGCGGAGTCAGCTTGACGGTGCTGCCCGGGGCGCCGCTGCCATCGAAGCGGCCGCCGACCGAGAGCATCGGGTTGCCGTTGGCATCAAACGACATGTTGATCACGTCGCCCGGGTAAATCCAGTGCGGATCCTTGATCTGTTCCCGATTCATGTTCCAGATCTCGGGCCAGCGCCAAGGCTCCTTGAGGAAGCGGCCGGCGATGTCCCAGAGGGTATCGCCCTTGACGACGGTGTAGCTTGAAGGGGCATTCTCGGCCAGTGTGATGGGCTCTTTCTTGGCCGGAGCCTTGCGGGCGGCCGATTTCTCGGTCGCCGCCGGCTTGGCAGCCGATTCGGCCGTGGCGCCCGGAGCCGACTGCGCAAGTCCCGCCAACGGAACCATTCCGCCCATTGTCAGAACCAAGAGAAGCGTGAGCTTGCTTTTTGTCATGGCGTTTCCCACTTGTCGATCAGCACCTTCAGGGACAAAAACAGCCGAAAACGCCCCCGCGCGATTGCCAGAAATGGCGGATTCCACTAGACTTGCAAGTCTACAGGTCCGCCCCAACACTTAAAGTTGTCTCTGAAGATTCTGCACCTAATTTATTCTATTCGCAAGCAATTATGGCCATTCTGGACGTTCTGACCTACCCCGATCCGCGGCTTGCGCGAATTGCCGAGCCGATCAAGATTATCGACAATAAAATCAAACGCTTAGTCGATGATATGGCCGAAACCATGTACGACGCGCCGGGGATCGGCCTTGCCGCCCCGCAAGTCGGCGAATTGAAGCGCATCATGGTCATCGATGTCTCCGAAGAGCGCAACCAGTTGCGCGTGTTCATCAACCCGGAAATCATTCGAAAAGAAGGAACCGCGGTCAATGAAGAGGGCTGCCTGTCGGTCCCCGGCTTCTACGACAAGGTCGAGCGCGCCGAAACCGTCATGGTGACGGCACTCGATCGCGATGGCCAGCGCTTCACCATCAATGCCTCCGGGTTGCTGGCGGTGTGCATCCAGCACGAGATGGACCACCTCGAAGGGCATGTATTCGTCGAATATCTGTCGCCGCTCAAGGCCAACCGGATTCGCAACAAGCTGATCAAGCGCCAGCGTGAACTCGAGCGCGAGACCGAACTCGCGGCACCGCCGCGTCGCGTGGCAGCCCGCGCCTGACGGTTCCGGCGCGACTGCAAACGCATCACCTGACACGCCGGCCCGGAAGCCGGCGTGTTTTTTTGCGGGTTCCCCATGAAACTGATCTTCGCCGGCACCCCCCCCTTTGCCGCGACGGCGCTGGAAGCGCTGGTCCGGCGCGGGCACGATGTGGCGCTGGTGCTTACCCAGCCGCCGCGCGCAGCCGGGCGTGGCATGGCGGTCCAGCCTGGTGCGGTGGCGGAAGCCGCGATGCGCCTCGGCCTGCCGCTCGAACAGCCGGCCAACCTCAAGGATGCCGCGGCGCAACAGCGCATCGCCTCGGTCGGCGCGCAACTCATGGTGGTCGCCGCGTACGGCTTGCTGCTGCCCCAGGCGGTACTCGACCTCCCGGAGCGCGGATGCCTGAATATCCACGCCTCGTTGCTGCCGCGCTGGCGCGGCGCGGCGCCGGTGCAGCGCGCGATCGAGGCCGGAGACGCCGAGACCGGCGTGTGCATCATGCAGATGGAAGCGGGCCTGGATACCGGCCCGGTGTTGTTGGCGCGGCGCATTGCGATCGAGGC
>DASUDU010000206.1:0-2544 GCA_036275435.1 Usitatibacteraceae bacterium
GTCGAGGACACCGAGGAGTGCCGCCTCAAGGTCGCCGCGGCCGGCGGCCGGCCGATCAACGTCATCGAAGGCCCGTTGATGGACGGCATGAACGTGGTCGGCGACCTGTTCGGCGCTGGCAAGATGTTCCTGCCGCAGGTGGTGAAATCGGCGCGCGTGATGAAGCAGGCCGTGGCACACCTGGTGCCGTACATCGAGGAAGAAAAGCGCCTCATGGGCAGCGCCGATGCCAAGGCCAAGGGCAAGATCGTCATGGCCACCGTCAAGGGCGACGTGCACGACATCGGCAAGAACATCGTCGGCGTGGTCATGCAATGCAACAACTTCGAGGTTATCGATCTTGGCGTCATGGTGGCCTGCGACAAGATCCTCGACACGGCCGAAAAGGAAAACGCAGACATCGTCGGCCTGTCCGGGTTGATCACGCCCTCGCTCGAGGAGATGTCGCACGTGGCCAAGGAAATGGCGCGGCGCGGCATGAAGCAGCCCCTGCTGATCGGCGGCGCGACCACCTCGCGCACGCACACGGCCGTGAAGATCGAGCCGCATTACGCTGAGCCGGTGGTGTGGGTGCCCGATGCCTCGCGCGCAGTGGGCGTGTGCAGCAACTTGCTGTCCGACGAATTGCGCGAAGATTATGTAAAAGCGGTGCGCGAGGATTACGTCAAGGTGCGCGAACAGCACGCCAACAAGCAGGGCGCGAAGCTGGTGACGCTGCAAGCCGCGCGCGCCAACGCGTTTGCCTTCGACTGGTCCGGCTACAAGCCGCCCAGGCCGGCATTTCTGGGCGTGAAGACGCTGAAGAACTTCCCGCTGGACGAACTGGTGCCCTTCATCGACTGGAGCCCGTTTTTCCAGACCTGGGACCTCACCGGCAAGTTTCCGCAGATCTTCGACGATGCGCTGGTCGGCGCGGCAGCGCGCGAGGTGTACGCCCACGCGCAAAAAATGCTCGAGCAGATCGTCAAGGGGCGCTGGCTGACCGCCAACGGTGTTTACGGATTCTTTCCGGCCAACCGCGTTGGCGATGACATCGAGCTGTACGCCGATGAATCGCGCACCCGCGTGATCAAAACCTTCCATCATTTGCGCCAGCAGAACGAAAAGCCGCCGGGCAATCCGAACCTGAGCCTGGCCGATTTCATCGCCCCACGCAATCTTTCTTCCCAATCAGCTGCGGGAGAAAGCAGCGAGGCGATCAATGCACGCCAAATACCCCCTCTCCCACAGGTGGGAGAGGGGTGGGGTGAGGGTGATTCAGTACGCACCCCTCCCATCCCCGACTACATAGGCGCCTTCGCCGTCACCACCGGCATCGGCTGCGAAGAACGTGTCAAAGCCTTCGAGGGCAAGGGCGACGACTACAGCGCGATCCTGTTGAAGGCGCTGGCCGACCGGCTGGCCGAGGCGTTCGCCGAATACCTGCACGCAAAGGTGCGTCGCGAAACCTGGGGCTACGCGAAGGACGAGGCGCTCGCCGCAGAAGACCTGATCGCCGAGAAATACGTCGGCATCCGTCCCGCGCCCGGTTATCCGGCGTGCCCCGAGCACAGCGAAAAGGCCACGTTGTTCGCGCTGCTCAATGCGCCCGAAAAGGCGGGCATCACGCTCACCGACAGCTATGCCATGTGGCCCGCCGCCGCGGTGTCCGGGTTCTATTTCTCGCACCCCCAGGCGAAGTACTTCGCGGTCGGCAAGATCGGCGCCGACCAGCTTGAGGACTACGCGCGGCGCAAGGGCTGGGACCTGCCAACGGCCGAGCGCTGGCTCGCGCCGAATCTGGGGTAGCATTTATCTGGGAGGCGCGCCGGCCTGTTCGAGCAGGCGGGCGCGTCAAAGAAAAAACCGATCGAGCGCGCCATGACCACCAACCTCAACGGGTCCTACACCCATTTCCCCTCGCCGATGAAGTCCTACCTGTTCAGCATCCTCGCCATCCTCGCCGCCGCCGTGCCGGGGACTGTGCTGGCGTGGCTGGCGGTTTCTTGGCTGGGCCTGACCGGCATCGCGCAGGCCCTCGCCACGGCCTTCCTCGCCATGGTGCTAAGCACCGCCATCTACGCGCTGCTGGTGGCGGTTGGGCGGGTGATGAAGGTGGTCAAGTAGCTGGGGGCAGAAGTCAACAGTCGATGACTGGGGCGCCGCTCAAGGCGAAACAAGCCGAAACCCAGCGCCAGAATTCGAATTTCACCCGCGAAGCCTTCAGCGCAACGCCTCGATGCGCGCTATCAACGCCTCCGACTCGCACAGCACCCGAAACTCCTCCGCCAGCCGCTCGCTTTCGTCCATCGCGAAGCGCCAATATTTCAGGCGGCCTTCGTAGTCGTTGACGAAGCGCTTGAAGTCGCTGCGGTCGGGGAGTTTCTTCAGCGGCAGGCGATCGAGGTATTCGCGCGTCGGCGACACCAGCACGACATTGTCCAGCCACGGCCCGGCGGCCTTGCGCCAGGGCAGCGCCTTGTCGAGCCAGCCAGGAACGATTCGCGGGGTGAAGTGCGGGTAGAGCACCAGCCCGCTGGTGCGCGGGTACGGCAGGTGCAGGTG
>DASUDU010000207.1:0-6684 GCA_036275435.1 Usitatibacteraceae bacterium
TGGCGGTGCCCTGCGAGTTGGTCGCCGTCAGCGTGATCGGGAACGATCCCGCGGTCGTCGGCGTGCCGGTCAGCGTCGCGGTGCCGGAACCATTGACCGTGGTGAACGTGACGCCGGTCGGCAGCGTGCCGGTCTGCGTGATGTTCGGTGTCGGGCCGCCGGACGTCGTGATGTTGAACGTCGCCATCGCAACACCAACCGTCAAGGCCGGAACCACGGTTCCGGATGTGAAGGCCGGCGGCGCGATGTTTACCGGCGTCACATTGACCGGTGCGGCGGATGCCGAGAGCGTGGCGGAGTTGGTCACCGTCAACGTGCAGGCGTAGGTGTTGCCGTTGGTCAGGCCGGGCACAACGATTGGCGATGCATTGCCGGTCACCGTGGTGGTCGCAGGGGCAACACCGGTACATGTTACCGAGTATGCCGGATTGGCCAGTGCCACGCCGCCGGTATTGGTCGGCGCGGTGAAGGCAATCGAGGCCTGCTGGAAGCCCGCTGTGGCGGTCACGCCCGTGGGCGCGGCAGGGGCACTGGCGTTGATCGTGAAGGTTTGGCTGACCTGCGGGGCGGCGGCAAAGTTCGTGTTGCCGGCCTGGTTGGCGTTGATCGTGCAAGTGCCTGCCGTCACGAATGTGATATTCAGCGAGTTGGCCGGGGTGATCGTGCAAACCGCAGGCGTCGTCGAAGTCAGCGTTACCGCAAGACCGGAACTGGCTGTCGCGCCCGAAGCAAACGGAGACGCGCTGAATGCAACACCCGCTCCTCCGCCTGGCTGGTTAAACGTGATGGTCTGCGCCGCGGCGTTGATGGTGAGCGTCACCGCCTGGGTGGCGTTGGGAGCAACGCCGTTTTGCGCCGTCACCGTGAAGTTAAAGGGACCCGATGCTGTGGGCGTACCTGACAACGTCCCGTTCGCGGCCAACGTCAGGCCGGCGGGCAGAGCACCTGCGGTTACGCTGAACGTGGGTGCGGGCGAGCCCGTGGCGGTAAAGGTGTGCGTATAGGCTGTATTGACGACACCTGCGGCAGGCGCGGCGCTGGTGATGGTTGGGGCCAGTGCCAGATTGAAGGTGAAACTTGCGGCCAGTGGTGAACTGGTCGTTGGGAGGCCTCCGCCACACGTGCCGTCGGCATCGACCACGGCGCTGGAAAAGCCGCCGTCCAAACTAATAACATAAGACGTGGCGGTTGCCGTCGCCTGCGGAGAAAAGTCCAGAGTAGCGATCAGTTGGTTAGAGGCGGGGGCAACTGGGAGGTTTGTTGGTGTGCCGGCACCCAGATCGCCGGACGCGGTGTCATTGATCACGACAGGCAGCGTGAGTACTGCAACGTTTGAAAAGTTGTACGCAGGATCCATCGCGCGAGCTGTGATGTTAAAGCGCCCGTTTTCGCCGGCATTTGCCGAAACAAAGCGATAGCTTGTGCCGCACAGCGGTTCGGTCGTCGCCGAAACGCAAAGGGACACCTTTATCGCAGGGCCACTTGTGGCGTAGCTTGTCGAGTTCGCGCCACCGCACGTTGTTCCCGCCGAAAGGAACGCAGTGATCGCCGCTTCGGACGAGGTAGAAAGTCCTATGGCAAGGCAAATCCCGACAAAAGCAAGAATGCCCCGCAGTTTTCTAAATACGCTCATTTCGTTCCCTTTACGAGGAAATTCACCTGAAACATGTCAATACGTACAAGTTGGATCGTTATTCCCAGTGGTGCCATCACGGCAAGGTATTTCCTGATCTCGCGCGAACCGTCGAAATGTCGCCGGCATCAATCGCACCAGATGAGTTGAAGTCGCCACGGAAGTTTGTCGTATTGGTCGCCTGCCCGGTCCTGGCGCGAATAACACTGATATCTGCCCCATCAACCGCGCGAGAGCCATTTTGATCGCCGACGAGGAACCCCATCGTCGCGTTGAATGTCGTTCCTGCTCCTGAGCCATTTACGTTCGCGAGCGTGATGGACGCCCGACTCTTGTCGGCCAAACCGGTTAAGGTCACAAGTACCTCGCTGCCAGATGTCGAGACACTATTGGCGATGGGCGCGCTTGCCCCATCAACTGCCGTGACCGTGCCTGCCGACGTAATCGCTTCACTAAACCTGAATGCAATCACATGGCCCGTACCGATAAACCGCGACTCAACAGTCACTGCGCCACCGATTGGCACACCGAGCGTTATTGGAAGGGGGAACGTACCAAGGGCGCCGTGCACCTTGCGAGATTCAACAGCCAGAAGTGCGAGTGGGGCTGCATTTGACGGGGTCACGCTTACCGCGGCAGAGGCGGGACCTGGGCCCAGTGAATTCGTGGCGGTTACCGTGCAGGAATACGTCGTGCCATTAGACAGGCCGGTCACTGTGATCGGGGAACTGTTTGCGGTCGCTGATATTCCATTGCAGGTCGCGGTGTACAGCGTAATTGGGCTTCCACCAGTTGAGGCTGGCGCGGTAAAGGAGACAGTCGCTTGAGCATTGCCTGCGGTACCAACACCGATTGTCGGTGCGCCGGGCACGCCACCAACAATTGCAAAACTCTGCGCGACAGTCGGCGCGGCTGCGTAGGTTGCATTTCCCGGCTGGTTTGCATTGATCGTACACGTGCCCAAGGTCAGCATCGTCACGTTCGCGCCGGAAACGGTACACACCGTCGGCGTTCCTGTCGTAAACGCCACTGCGAGTCCTGATGAGGCGGTTGCTGAGAGTGCGATCGTGTTCGAACCAAAAGTCTGCTGCCCGGGGTTAGTGAAGTTGATCGTCTGGCTCGCCAGACCCGAAACCGTCAAGACAAACGACTGGGTCACCGTGCCGCTGGCGTTCGAAGCGGTAAAGGTAAGCGGGAAGGTGCCATTGGCCGTCGGGGTTCCCGAAAGCACGCCAGTCGCCGGCGTGAAAGAAACGCCCGCCGGCGGAGCCGGCGAAACGGAAAGGGTCGGGGCAGGGGTACCCGTGGCGGCAACGGTGAATGTATTGAACGTGTTGGCTGCGAACGTCACTGCGGCGGCGCTGGTGAATGCCGGCGCCGGGTTCTTGTTCAGGGTGAATGATGCGCTGATCGCAGCCTCGAGCGGCACCGCCGTTTGGCCACAGGTCCCATCGGCGTCAAGAGCGACAATCGAAACGGGCGCGAGGCTGATTACGTAACTGGCATTGGTGGCAGACGCGGCAGGCAGCAAGTTGAACGTTGCCAGAACCTGATTCGCGGCCGCCGGAACGGACGCCGAACTGGTTCCGCCAAAATCGGCGACGGTCGGCGGGTTGTTGATGGCCAACGGTGTTGGCGTGGGAATCGAATTCGGGTCGCTATAGTTGCCGCCCAAGGTGACCGGATCGACCACCGTAAATTTGCCGCCTTCGCCAACGGCCGACTGCAGAACCACCGTGTGTCCGCAGGTCGCGGTAGGGGCCGTGGTCGTCATGCAAAGTGAAACCTGAACCGGTGAGCCGCCGGGGGAATACAGTGCGTTGGCCGCGCCGCTGCAACCGTTGCCGGCTGAAAAGAACACGTTGACTGCCGCATACCCCGGCGAGGCAAGGCCCACGAAAGTCATTGCAAAAACAGCCAGGAATCGCAGCGCTCGAATGGGATTCATCGTTTGCCTCTTCTAGAGAAACTTTCTTGGTGCGGTCCGGGGCGCGGAAGCGGCCTAGCCAAGCCTATAGGCCAACCTACGAGTACCGTAATTTAACAGATTCAGGTTACCACTCCGGAACCCCGGAAAACAATGCTTAATCAGGGGATAGCGGCGGGACTTCACGCAGTTTCTGTGCTGCCCACCAGAACGGATTGCGTCGCCGAGTTCTGCCAATTGTGGTCGCGGCGCGCGCCATCGGATGTGATGACCGTCACTTTTGCGCAACTATTTCAAGGCTCCACCGGCCGGAATTGGCTGCAGGAAAGCAATTCTCGTGCCGCGTTGCGAACGGCCAGGTCGCTTCCGTTGATTTGCCAGCGGTGAGCAGTGCTAGAGGAACCGTACGTGCGTCAGGCGACTATCCGACGCGTGCGATAATCCGCCGTCGCTTTCTGCCTGCCTCCATGCGCATCCTGCTTTCCAACGACGACGGTTATTTCGCGCCGGGCCTTGTCGCACTGCACAAAACCCTGTCCGGGATTGCCGAGGTTACGGTCGTCGCGCCGGAGCGCGACAAAAGCGGGGCGTCGAACTCGCTGACGCTGGATCGCCCGCTGTCGTTGCGCCGGGCGCCTTCAGGGTTCTACTTCATTTCCGGGACACCGACCGATTGCGTGCACATGGCGGTCACCGGCATGCTCGATTTCGTGCCCGACATGGTGGTTTCGGGCATCAATTCGAGCGCCAACATGGGCGACGACACCATCTACTCCGGGACTGTCGCCGCGGCCACCGAGGGTTACCTGCTCGGCATCCCGTCGATCGCCATTTCCATGGTCGGGCATGAGGCGCGCCATTACGAAACTGCGGCGACCGTGGCCCTTGAGCTGGTTCAACGCTTTTCCCGCCAGCCCTTCGGCGCGCCGGTGCTGCTGAACGTCAATGTGCCGGACCTGCCCTACGAGCAGTTGGCCGGTACCGAGATCACCCGGCTGGGCAAGCGCCACAAGGCCGAACCGGCCGTGAAAGCGACCAACCCGCGCGGTGAGGTGGTGTACTGGATCGGTGCCGCGGGCGATGTTGCCGATGCTGGGCCGGGCACCGATTTCCATGCCACTGCCAGCGGCCGCGTGTCGATCACCCCCTTGCAGGTGGATTTGACCCACTACCAGCAGATGAACCAGGTTGCGGCCTGGATGAAGGCATGAGTCCGGTCGGTTCGTCCACTGGACGCTTTCAAGGCCTGGGCATGACCTCGGATCGCACACGGGCGCGCATGATCGAAGCGCTGCGCAAGTGCGGCATCCGCAACGAGGCCGTGCTCGCGGCAATGGCCGAGGTGCCGCGCCACGCCTTTGTCGACGAGGCGCTGCAGGATCGCGCTTACGAAGCCGACAAGGCCTTGCCGATCGGCCACGGCCAGACCATTTCCACCCCGGAAATCGTCGGCATCATGACCGAGTTGTTGTGCGAGAACGGCGTGCCGAAAAAGGTCCTCGAGATCGGCACCGGCTGCGGTTACCAGACGGCGATCCTCGGCAAGCTGTGCAAAGAGGTCTATACGGTCGAGCGCATCGCCGCGCTGATGGACCGGGCGCGCCGCGTGTTGCGCGAACTGCGCTATTTCAACATCATCTTCAAGCACGCCGACGGCCATCTCGGCTATCGCGACGGCGGCCCCTACGACGGCATCCTGATGACCGCGGCGGCAGCCAGCGTTCCGGAAGAACTCAAGGCGCAACTCAAGGTCGGCGGGCGCATGGTTTTGCCCGTTGGTCGCGATGGTGCGGTGCAACAACTGCACGTCATCGACCGCACCGAGGAGGGCTTTCGCGAGAAGATCGTCCACGATGTCCGCTTCGTCCCCTTGCTGCCAGGAACCGTATGATCGCGCAGTTACCCCAATGGAGGGCAGCGACGGCCACCGAATCGCCGTCTGCCGCAACCCTGCCAGACCGAAAATAGAGCCAAGTCCATGAATTTGAACCTTGTTTTGCGCATCCTGCTGGTCATTGCCGCCGCGCTGGCGGCGGCCTGCACCTCGCCGCGCCCGGCCCCCGTGAGCGATGTCGGGACCATTCCTGCAAAGCCGGGTGTCGCGGCGCCGTCCACGGCCAAACCGGCCACGCCAGCAGTTGCCGGCGAGGCCCGGCCGGCGGCCGGCGACAAGGTGCACGTCATTCAAAAAGGCGACACGATGATTTCGATCGCGCTCGCCAACGGGCTCGATTACCGCGAGCTCGCGGCTTGGAACAACATCGAGAACCCGAATGTCATCAAGCTGGGCGAGACGCTGCGGCTGACCCCGCCGGGCGCGTTGCCCGCCGCCCCGGGCTCTGAACCGAAACCGGGCGAACCGGTCGCCACGCCGCTGGTCATCACGCCGATGCCCACACCGTCGGCGGGCCCGGGCAATACCGACAAGTTCAAGACTGAGCCCAAGGCCGGCAAGGTCCCCTACAGCGATGCCGCGTACGCGAAGGCGGCCGCGGAAGCCGGTGGCGCACCGGTTTCGGCTGCGGTGCCGCCTGCTGCCACAGGGACGGCTACGGCTGCAGCACCGGCTGCACCTGCCGCCAGCAGCAGCGATGTCGACTGGGCCTGGCCGATCCAGCCCGCGCCCAAGGGTAAGCTGCTCGCGACCTTTACCGACGCAAACAAGGGCATCGACATTCCCGGCGCCAAGGGTGCGCCGGTGCTGGCCGCCGGCCCCGGCAAGGTCGTCTACAGTGGCTCAGGCCTGCGCGGCTACGGGCGGCTGGTCATCATCAAGCACAACGACACCTGGCTTTCGGCCTACGCGCACAACGAGAAAATCCTCGTCATGGAAGGCGATGTGGTGACCAAGGGCCAGAAGATTGCTGAAATGGGCAGCTCCGACGCTGACCAGGTCAAGCTGCACTTCGAAATCCGCAAGCAGGGCAAGCCGGTGGACCCTTTGAGATTGTTGCCGAATTAGGCGCAGAGCGGCATGCAAGAACTTGCGCCAATTCGTTGCGATGGATTGGCATGCGGAAGGCGCGGCGCCTGTGTCGCGAAACCGCGTCCTCACCCCCGGGAACGGGGTCTGGTAACGGCGCGTTGTCCGTTAAGAAGAAACTCCCTGCCCCTGCGTAGGCAG